>JAAUTD010000163.1 GCA_012031845.1 Synechococcaceae cyanobacterium SM1_2_3 | reverse complement strand
CCGGGCCTGCTCGATAAGGTGCGCCGCACACTTGCCAGTCCACCTTCTCTGGCGGATATGCCAGATCCGGAAACGGCCATCGCACTCCAACGTGCGCTCCAAGCCAAGGGATACACGGAAATCGGCGCCGCCGACGGTATCGTCGGACCCCGTACTATCGCCGCCATCACCCGCTTCCGACAGAAAGAAGGGTTGGGTGAAGGGCTGATCGACGATGCGTTGAAGGAAGCGCTCGGGCTTTTGGCTTAACCACCTTTGCAGTTGGGCAACATCTCTCGATGATTGTCATTCGGCGGGATGCGGTCGTTGCCTGAGATGCCTCATTTCCTGTCAACAATAATAAACGAGGGAATTTTCATGTCGCTCGAAACCGTATCTGGAACTTCGTTGCAGTATCACTTAGTGGCTTTCGATGCGGCCGGTCTCGAAAGGGAGGAATCCGGAGGACGCTGGAGCCAGCGGCTCGTGAAGATTCTGTCCGGCGAGCCGATCACCGACGTGTTTCTATTCAGCCACGGTTGGCAGGGCGATATTCCCGCCGCCCGCGATCAATACAACCGCTGGATCGGCGCGATGGCGGCCAACCAGTCCGACATCGAACATCTGCGGCGGGTGCGTCCGGGTTTCCGCCTGCTGCTGGTCGGTTTGCACTGGCCCAGCCTGCCTTGGGGAAACGAGGAATTGGAGGCGGGGTCGGTATCCTTCGGTTCGACGACCGCTGCCGCTGCAGACGAGCGGATCGATCAATACGCAGCGCGCATCGCCGATTCGCCGGCGGCGCGACAGGCGCTGGAAACCATTTTTGCGGCGGCGCAGGTGGATTTGGCGCCCGTCCAACTGCCGGACGACGTTCGAGACGCTTACGAGACCTTGAACCGGGAAGCCGCCCTGGGCAGCGGCGGCGCGGGTGCCGAACCGGGTGCCGACCGCGAGGGCTTCGACCCGGAAAGTCTGTTTCAGGCCGCTGGAGAGGACTCGGTCAGTTTCGGCATCGCCGACCGCTTGTTCGCCCCGCTGCTCGCCCCGCTGCGAACCTTGTCGTTTTGGAAGATGAAGGATCGCGCCCGTCGGTTTGGGGAATCCGGGGGGTTCAAGCTGTTGAACGAACTCCAGCAAGCGGCGGCCGACGACGTGCGCTTTCACCTGATGGGCCACAGCTTCGGCTGCATCGTGGCCTCCGCTATCTTGGCGGGACCAGACGGTCGGGGCGTCCTGCGCCGCCCGGTCCACTCCCTGGCGCTGATTCAGGGCGCACTTTCGCTTTGGTCTTTCTGCACCGATATTCCGGAGGCACCCGGACGACCCGGTTATTTTCACCGCGTCGTCGCGGATCGCAAGGTAGCCGGCCCGATCATCACCACGCAGTCCGATTACGATTTCGCCGTCGGCAGGTTTTATCCCATGGCCGCCGGGGTGCGCCGGCAATTCGATTTCGCCCCCGGCGAATTGCCCAAGTATGGGGCGCTGGGCGCGTTCGGCGCGTGCGGGCCGGGTTTCGATGCCGCCGATCTGAAGATGCTGGCGCTCGATGGGATTTACCAATTCGAAGCCGGCAAAATCTATAACCTGGACGGCAGCCAATATATCTGCGATGTGCGCGGTGGCGGTTTGTCCGGCGCTCACAGCGATATCGCCAAGCCCGAAGTCGCGCACGCGGTATGGTCGGCTGCTTATGGAAATGATTATTCGAAAACGGCTTGTGCCGATCTGGAAATCGGTCTGCGACGTGGAGATGCCGAGAGCTACAACATCGAGATCCGCTACGGCCGCCGGGGAGCGACGTGGACAATCGGACATCGTCCAGGAAGCCGGTCTTGCGAGTCGATGTGGCTGATCTGCTTGAAAAAGCCTCAATGCCGAAAGCTACGGTAAAAAGCTGAGCGAGTTTTTGTTTGCCGACCCGGACGTAGGGTCGATCTTCGCTCAAGCGTGCAGTACTGATGCCCCTCTGCGGTTGCGCCTGTTTGTTGGCACGGATGCGCCGGAGCTTCACAACCTGCGGTGGGAGACATTGCGCCACCCAGACGGTCGCCCACTGTTGACCGGCGAGCGGGTGTTCTTTTCCCGCTATCTCAGCAGCTACGACTGGCGGCCCGTGCGTCAACGTTCTCTGAACGAGTTACGGGCATTGGTCATGATCGCCAATCCGGCCAATCTGGCCGCCGACTACAAGCTGGCCGCTGTGGACGTTGAAGGCGAACTCGACCGCGTCAGAAAGGCTCTCGATACCATCCCCGTGACCGCCCTGGACGCCGGTGAAAAAGCCAGCCTGGCCACACTCAGCGCCAAGCTAGGAGAGGGCTACGACATCCTTTATCTCGTGTGTCACGGCGCTCTGATCAAGGGCGAGCCACGGCTTTATCTCGAAAACGAGGATGGTCAAGTCGCGTGTGTGCCGGGGCTACAGTTGGTGGAACGTTTGCAGGGACTCCAGCGGCCTCCACAATTGGTGGTACTGGCGTCTTGTCAAAGTGCCGGAATCGGCGATGCGAATGTCGGCCAGGATAAGGGAGGTCGGACAGCGCTGGGACCTCAATTGGCCGAAGCGGGTCTTCCGGCGGTACTGGCCATGCACGGCAACGTGACCATGGAGACCGTAAAAGGATTCATGCCGACGTTTTTTAGAGAACTTCGGACACATGGTTACATCGACCGGGCGGTGGCAGTGGCGAGGGGTGCGGTACGGGAGCGTGCGGACAGTTGGATGCCGGTGCTGTTCATGCGCCTTAAGAGCGGGCGGCTGTGGTACACACCCGGCTTTACCAATGATCACGGCATGGAGAAATGGGATGCACTAATCCAGAATATTCGTACAGAAATTTGCATTCCTATCTTGGGACCGGGCCTAAACGAATCGCTGTTGGGTTCTTACCGCGAGATCGCTCGGAATTTGGCAAGGGCATATCGATTTCCGATGGCTCCTCAAGATCAAGATGATTTGCCGAAAGTGGCTCAATATCTTTCTGTTAGCCAACAAAAGAGCTTTCCCAAAACAAAGTTGCAAGAACGCCTCCGTAAAGAATTACACAAACGTTATTCATCATTGCAATTCTCGGTCAATGCTTCGCTCCCTGATCTGATCAGGGTTGCTGGCGAAAGCTGGCGTAAGGAGCGCGGTTCTAGCGAACCGAACACTGTCCTCGCTAATATGGATGCCCCAATTTATATCACCACGAATTGGGACAATTTGTTGGAGGAAGCACTCCGCGAGAGCAAAAAAGAACCACAATCTGTGCTATGCCCTTGGTGGGTTCGCGATGAGGATAAGAATCGGTCTTCCATTTTCTTTCCCCCTTCTGACTATTACCCTAGCCGAGACAAACCGATAGTTTATCATCTTTTCGGCCGCTATGATCAACCACGCTCGCTGGTCCTGACCGAGGATGACTATTTCGACTTTCTTATCGGTACAACAAAGAATCGAGATTTGATTCCACCGGTGATAAGAGAGGCTTTGGCCGATAGAGGTTTGCTTTTTCTTGGCTTTGAAATGGAGGATTGGAATTTTCGGGTGATTTATCGCAGCATCATGAGTCAGGAAGGTTCGCGTCTCAATGAGGACTATGCCCACATCGCTGCCCAAATCAATCCTGAAGAAGGTCGAATCTTGGAACCGGAACGTGCCCGTCATTATCTGGAAGAATATTTTTAAAAGCGAAAAAATTGATATTTATTGGGGTAGCGTAGAGGAATTTATCCAAGAACTCCAACGGCAATTGGAGAGGGATAAAATATCATGAGCGTTAATCAGGGAAACCAAGAGAATCCCTACGTCGGTCCACGGGCATTCACAAAAAATGAAGTCCTATATGGCCGGGATCGTGAGCGACGGGATTTATTCAGCCTCCTCGTCGCTGAACGGTTGGTCATGCTCTATTCGCCTTCCGGTGCGGGGAAATCATCGCTGATTCAAGCTGGACTGATTCCCGATTTTATAGATAAAAATAAAAATAGACCGATGCCCTTTTACATTGCACCGGTAATCCGGGTCGGCCTACCAGCAGCGACTGAAGCCAATCGTTATATCTTGGGCACCCTTCAGTCTCTGGAAAAAAGCTCGGACATACCAGAGGGGGAAAAGATGTCCCTCCAAGACTTAGTCAAGCTCGATTTCGATCTCTATTTCAACAAGCGGCAAACTTTCCTGAAGGAGTCCAAGTACACGGTCTTCATCTTCGACCAGTTCGAGGAAATTCTGACCGTCGATCCGACCGATCAGGATAAAAAAATAGAATTCTTCACGCAACTCGGCAAATTCTTACAAGACCGAAACCGCTGGGCGCTGTTTGCCCTGCGCGAAGATTACATCGCCGGCTTAGACCCGTTCCTGCATTTGATCCCCACTCGCCTTAAAACCACCTTCCGCCTGAACCTGTTGGAAGAAAAAGCCGCCCTCGAAGCTGTCCAGCGCCCCGCAGAGAAGTGTGGCATTCCGTTCTCCACTGAAGCCGCACAGACTCTAGTCGATAATCTGCGGACGGTTCAGGTTCGACAAAATGATGGTACGCCCAAATCGGAACGCGGTCCCTATATCGAGCCGGTTCAATTGCAGGTGGTGTGTCGTCGACTGTGGGAGAAGCTACCTCTCGGTGCCACCAGCATTGAGATTAGTACACTATCCGATTTAGGCAATATCGATAATGCGTTGGCTGAGTACTACGCTGATGTGGATTGAAAAAATAGCTAAAGAAACCGACATTAGCGAGCGAAAGATTCGCGGTTGGTGCAAGAATTTGATTACTCCTCAAGGAATTCGAAATCAGGTGCCACATGGTGCCGACCAGAGCCAAGGACTCGGTTCTGCAATTGACAAATTGGTTGGTTCTCACTTGATACGATCTGAAGACAGGCGCGGTGACACTTGGTACGAATTGGCGCATGATCGATTGATCAAGCCGGTACAGGATAATAACAAGGAGTGGCGCAAATCTAATTTGAGTGTTTTGCAACAGCAATCTGAGATGTGGAATGAAAATGACCGTCCAGATCGACTTTTGTTGCTCGATAAGACATTAAGAGAAGCGGGGCGCTGGCTAAATACTCATACGGACGATCTTAACAGTATCGATATGATATTTTATAAAAAGTCTCAGGAGATTCAATCAATGAATAACAAAATCAAGTGGGCTACAAAAATAGTACTGCTTCTTGTTGCGATAGCTATTATTATTATTATTTATTTCTACTCTATAGCTGTAGAACAAGCTAGCGTTGCACAGGAAAAAACTTATAAAGCAGAAGAACAAGCTGGCCTTGCACGAACAAGCGCCCTTATAGCAAAAAAACACGAAGCAATCGCTGAAGCAGAGCTTGCAAAAGTTCTATTAAGTACTAACCAAATTCAAGGACTCGTACATGCTATTGATGCAGTAAGGTTAAGTTCTTCCGTTTGGCCTTTACCTGTACAGATTAAATCAAGTTTATTGTCAGCAGTGCAGCGTACCCGCGAGCGAAATGCATTGAGCGGCCCAAGAAGTCCTATCAAAGCGGTAGCAATCGCTGGCGCTCACGTTATAGTAAGCGCCACTGAGATAGGTGAAATATGGCTTTTTTCAAGAAATGGAAATCCATTATCAGATAGCCCTTTCGGTGATGGTGATACTATGATTCGCTCGGTAGCAATCAGCCCCGATAGTCAGACTATATTTGTTGAGTCTCTTGGAGTGAGATTATGGTCTCTCGACAAGAAGGAATGGGTTGAGCCTTCTTGTGAGGAGTCTTTAAACGCAGTAGCGATCAGTTCTGTTGGCGTAGTCACTCAAGTTGAAAATGGTAATAAAGCACAGTTGCTATCGTGGGACTGTAAGCCGCTGAGTGAACCTTTCGGAGAAGGGGTCGATCAATATCGAACCCCTGTAGCGATCAGTCCCGATGGCCACACCGTGCTTATCGCTGATGCGACTGGAAAAATGCAGTATTGGTCACGGAACAAAATGGACGAGCCTTTCCAACTACAAAATAACCGGGATTTCCAGCATCCGGGTGGGGTCCGGTCGGTAGCGATCAGCGATGGTGGGCAGACTGTAGTCAGTTTATCTAATGATCAGATGATTCAACTATGGTCGGGAGACGGCGATAAGATAGGCGAACCTTTCCAACATCCGGGTGGGGCCACGTCGGTGGCGATCAGCGCCGATGGACAAACCGTGGTCAGCGGAGGCGAGAACGGCACAGTGCGGTTGTGGGCGCGGGATATAGGGCTGGTCGGCAAGCCATTCCCAAATGAGGTTGGTATTAATTCGGTAGCAATCAGTAGAAATGGACAGACTGTGGTCAGCGGAAATAAGGAAGGTGTGTGGCTGTGGTCGCAGGATGGTCAGCAGGTGCGTGGGCCTTTCCCGCATCCTGGAGTCACGTCGGTGGCGATCAGCGCCGACGGGCAGACCGTGGCTAGCCAAGGTAACGATGACCAGATACGACTGTGGTCGCTGGACGGCAAGGAGGTGAGTAACCCTCTCCCGAGTACCCAGCAGCGTGATCATGGCCAAGTGCATACTCAGGTGGCGATCAGCGCTGATGGCCAAACTGTGGTCGGCGGTGGCAGAGAGGTTAGGGTATGGCACTCGTGGCGAGATGGTTCCCCGCCGATAGAATGGCCGAATCCTTATCAATGGAACACAGCAGTGGCGATCAGTGCCGATGGCCAAACCATAGCCAGTAGCGACGAAACAGGTTCGGTGCAGTTATGGTCGCCAGACGGAAAGTCGCTAAACGAGTTTTTTCAAACAGCCCAGGAGCGGATGCAATATAAGCCTATGGAAATGGGTAACATCATCTTGGCGAACGTGGCGATCAGCGACAATGGCTGGACTGTGGTCAGTGCCGGTAATAAATCAGGAGGGGTACGGCTATGGTCTCGGGACGGCCGATTGCCAGATAGGTCTTTCGCCGATGATCGTTGGATTTGGTCGGTCGCAATTAGTAGCTATAGCGAGACTGTGGTCAGTGGAGATGCGGCCGGCAAGATACAACTTTGGTCACGAGACGGATTGCCGCTGGGCGAGCCTTTCCAAGATCGCGGTAGAGGCTTTTTTTTTAGCAATCAGTGGCGATGGCAAGACTGTAGTGACCGAAAGTACGGTGTGGCCAATCGGCGATTGGGAAACTTGGCTTGGGAAAGCGTGCGACATATTGCGTGGCCATTCAATCTGGGAAAAACCCAATAAAACGGAAACCGAGCAGGGCGCTGTCAAAACGTGTAAAGATCATTTCCCCGAACAGATGAAATAAGTAGAAATCCAATCTGGGAGAACAGGAATGGCCGAATCCATCACCAACGCCGATTTGCTCTATTTCAACGGTATCAACGGCGCCACCGGCGAGTACGGTTTTCCGCCGATGACCAGCGAGCAATTCTCCGCCTGCCTTCGTGGTGAGGCGGCACCGGACAATCTCGACGAACTCAAATTTAAAGCCCGGGAAAGCCAGGAATGCTTTGGCGTCAAGGAAGGCATCGACCCCAAACAGTTGGCCGAAACCGGCTGGGGCATCATCTTCGCCAGCGATGCTGATCCCGCCATCAAGGAAGCCTTGAGCGAATTGCTGAACCTGCGCCAACAGCAAGCCGGCGACTATTTCCAGGTTTACGAGGAAGAGCGGGCTATCGGCGCGGCGAATCCAAGAATGCGTTCCTGGCGCGGCATGGCGCGGGCCCGGGACCAGCCGACCCCGAAAAGGTACCGTATTACTTGTTGCTGATCGGCAGCCCGGACGCCATTCCCTACCCCTTTCAATATCAGCTCGACGTGCAATACGCCGTCGGTCGGCTGGCGTTCGCCACGCCCGAGGAATACGCTCGCTATGCCCGCAGCGTGGTGGCCGCCGAAACCGGCGCGATACGCCTCCCGCGTCAAGCGACCTTCTTCGGGGTCGCCAACCCTAACGACCAAGCCACCACCTTGAGCGCCGAACAATTGATCCTGCCCTTGGCGGACAGCCTGCGCACCGCCAAACCCGACTGGACGATTACCGCCCAAGTGCGGGACGAAGCCAGCAAAGCCCAACTGGCGAGATTGCTGGGCGGCGACCAAACCCCGGCTCTGCTCTTTACCGCCAGCCACGGCATGGAATTTCCCCAGGACGACCCGCGCCAGATTTCCCATCAAGGTGCCCTGCTGTGCCAGGACTGGCCCGGACCAAAAGCCTGGGGCAAACGTCCGATCCCGCAGGATCACTACTTCGCGGGCGAGGATGTGGGTGCCGAAGCCTGCTTGCTGGGCCTGATCGCCTTTCACTTCGCCTGTTACGGCGCGGGCACTCCCCTCAACGACGATTTTTCCAAGCAAGCCTTCAAGGAACGCCGCGCTATTGCTCCCTATCCTTTCGTGGCCGGCCTGCCCACCAAGCTCCTGAGCCACCCGCGCGGCGGCGCGCTGGCGGCGGCGATTAACCTGCATCTGTTC
>JAAUTD010000162.1 GCA_012031845.1 Synechococcaceae cyanobacterium SM1_2_3 | reverse complement strand
ATCTTTGATTCGGATATTCCGTTTACTAATAATCAAGCGGAGCGGGATATTCGCGCGTCAAAATCAAGATGAAAGTTTCGGGAATTTTTCGAACTACTCAAGGAGCGAATGCTTACGCTCGTATTCAGTCTGTTATTTCTACTCTGAGAAAACAGAATATGGATGTTTTGGTTCCCTCTGTGCGCTATTTTCTCATAATGTTTCAGATCTATCTTGTCTACCGGCTAGGTAGTTACGAAAATTAAACAACCTGTATAGGATTGCTATACTTAAACCATTTCTCACCGATAAATTCACGGTCTGCCGAAATCCCACGAATCAAAGACGCCTTGCCGCAAATTGCGGCAAGGCGCTGATCAGGGCAGGGATTGAGAACTTTCGCTTGCATAGCTTGCGGCGTTGGCATGTGCAAGCCGGGACGCCGCTTATGGTGCTGAAGGAATTGGGCGGTTGGGCGGCGCTGGATATGGTGCTGAGATACGCCCATTTGGGTGTGGATCATTTGGCCGAACATGCAGAGCGGATTGCCAAGCCCAGAATGATCCGCACAAATCTCGGCGCATTCCTAAAAAGCGTGTCGGAAAAGCGTACAGTAAGTTCTTGATTAATTTGGTGGCCAGGGTCGGAATCGAACCAACGACACGCGGATTTTCAGTCCGCTGCTCTACCAACTGAGCTACCTGGCCAAATCAGGCGGGGTGTAAAGAAGCGCACATTTAAGCAAGTTACCTGCCTCGCGTCAAGCCAACTCAGGCTTGCGGCGGCACATAGCCCTCTGGCGGCGCGACGCCAGCGCCAAAGAAGAACTGCTCCATTTGCTCTTCCAGAAACTGGCGGGCTTTGGGTTCAAACGGCGTCAGCCGATATTCGTTGATCAGCATGGTCTGCTGCCGCAACCACTGCTGCCACGCCGATTTCGACACGTTGTCGAAAATCCGCTTGCCCAGTTCGCCCGGATAGGGCAGACGGTCCAGCCCCTCGGCTTCAACGCCGAGCTTGATGCACTTCACCATTCGCGTCATTGCTGATTCCCGTGGGTTCTACAGTTCGCTTGCCAGATTCGCCAGCAGTCGCTTGACCGGCGCGGCTACTGCACAGTGGTTATCATGTTTCGCGTTATACCAGACAAACCGATCTCCTTCCATCACCGTGCGGTCTGGCCCGAATACCGTGGCCAGCACCGGCGTCATCTCCAGATGAAAATGACTGAAACTGTGGCGCAGCGTTCCCCATGCTCGATCAACGGTGACGGTTATATTCAGCCGTTCCTGGCACCAGTCCGCCACATTCTCCGCCAGCGGGCATTCAGGAAAACTCCACAGCCCGCCCCAAATGCCTATAGGCGGTCGCCGTTCCAGCAGCACCTCCCCGGCTGCCGTGCGTAACAGCAACATCTGCGTAGTGCGCACCGGCAGTTCCCGACGCGGTTTCGGCATGGGATAGGCGGTCTCGCGGCCCTGGGCATGAGCGACGCAACCCTCCGCCAGCGGACAGATGGCACAATTCGGACGGCGTGGGACGCAAACCAGAGCGCCCAATCCATTATGGCCTGGGTGTAATCAGCTACTTGCTCCGCTGGGGTGTATTGTTCCGCCAGACGCCACAAGGCCGCCAAAGATTGTGACTGGCCGGGCCAGCCTTCCACCGCCGCGAATCGGGCCAGCACCCGCTTGACATTGCCGTCCAGAATCGGCTGACGCTGACCGGCTGATAGCGCCAGAATCGCCCCAGCAGTGGAACGACCGATGCCCGGCAGGCCTTGCAGTGCGGCCAGGTTCAGCGGCATTTCCCCGCCATGCCGAACAGCAATCACTTGCGCCGCCTGGCGCAGATGACGGGCGCGAGCGTAATAGCCCAATCCGGCCCATAGCCGCAGCACTTCATCCAGTTCCGCCGCCGCCAGAGTCGGAATATTGGGAAACCGGGCCATGAACCGCTGATAATAGGGAATCACCGTCGCCACCTGGGTTTGCTGCAACATGATTTCCGACACCCAGACCCGGTACGGCGTGGGATTTTCCTGCCAGGGCAACTGCTTGCGGCCATGTGCGTCGAACCAGGCCAGCACCCGCCGGGCAAATTCATCTGAATTGAACTGTTTTGGTTTCACGAGGATTTTGTGATGGCGAATATTCTGATTGCCGGCTGCGGCGATGTGGGTTCAGCCCTGGGCCAGCGGCTGAGCGCCAGCGGCCACCAGGTCTGGGGTCTGAAGCGGCATCCGGCTGATTTGCCGCCCGGGATCCAGCCGCTGGCCGCCGATCTGACGGATCCGGTCACGCTGACCGCATTGCCGTCGGCGCTGGATTATGTGGTTTACAGCGCGGCGGCCTCCGGTTTCAGCGCCGCCGCCTATCAGGCCGCCTATGTCACCGGCGTTTACAACCTGCTGAATGCGCTGGCCGAAGCGGAGCAATCGCCTAAACGCCTGCTGTTCACTTCCAGCACATCAGTTTACGCCCAGCATCAGGGCGAATGGGTGGACGAGGATTCACCGGCGGAAGCGGACGGTTTTAGCGGGCGCTGTATTCGCGAGGGCGAACAACTGCTGTGGAATCACGGCTGGTCGGCGGTGGCGGTTCGGTTTGGCGGGATTTACGGCCCTGGCCGCACCCGGCTGATTGACAGCGTACGCGACGGCAGCGCTACCCGCCCGGCAGGTCCGCCGCTCTATACCAACCGCATCCATCGCGATGACTGCGCCGCAGTGCTGGAGCATTTGCTGTTTCTGCCGGAATCCGCTCCGCTTTATCTGGCGGTGGATGATGATCCGGCCCCGCTGGATCAGGTTTTAAGCTGGCTGGCGCTGCAACTGGGCGCGCCGGAGCCGCCGCTGGCTACGCAACCGCCGCTGAAACCGGGCGCTGCGGCGAATTCAGACCCTGCCCTGCGGATGCGAGCCAGCAAACGTTGCCGCAATCACCGCTTGCGCGCCAGCGGCTTCGAGTTCCGCTATCCCGGTTATCGGGATGGCTACGCCGCCCTGCTGCGCGACAACGCAAGATAATGGGAAACCCGGCCCGCTTAAAACGCCGCGCCGGCGAAGTCGTAACTCATCTCACGGTAAGGCTGTTGCAGAAAGAAGCCCTGAATCAGGTCAATGCCGAGCGACCACAGCACGGGCATGGCCTTTACGTCTTCCACGCCACCAACAATGGTTGACGCCCCCAACAGCTCCAGATTTTCCACCAAAGCCCGGAGCTGGGCCTGTTTGCTGGGATCCCTAGCCAGATTGTTGACAAAGTACATATCCAGCTTGACGTAATCAGCGCCCAGATTCTTGAGCATCGCCAGCGAATCAACTCCACGTCCAAAGCGATCCAGACAGAATCCGCAACCCAGTTGCTTGATGCCGCCCAGAAATCCAAACATATCGCGCATACCATGTTCAGCGACCGACTCCGCTACTTCAAAGACGATGAGATGCGGTTCTACCCCGGCTTGCGTAAGGCGCTCGCGCAACCACCCGCCCAACGTCCGATCCTTAAGCGTCACTGGCAACAACTTAATGAACAGGGTCGTGGTTGACTGCCGCTGTTTGAGCATAGCAATGGATTGTTCGATCACCCAGCGATCCAGCGTCACCCCCAGCTCGTGGTTGTGAATCACGCCGAATACGTTGCCCGGCACCAGTTCCTGACCCTCATTGTCGCGCAGCCGCAATAGCACTTCGTACCGTTCGTTGGCGTCGCCACGCATACTGGCCACCGGCTGAAACACCAGCCATAGCCGCTCATGCTCAACAATCTCGCGCACCTGGTTGATCATTCTTCCCCGTGATGACACCTCCTGTTCAGGCTTCGGCGCAGCCAGCGGCAGATGCAGGTGGATCCGCTCGCCCTTGGCCTCCCGGGCCAGGCCACAGGCTGAATCGGCCCGCTGAATCAGCATCAGGTGATCCTGACTATGATCCGTCGCCAGGGCGATACCGATGTTGGTCCGTAACAGGAGCGCCTGATCGCCGACCTTGTAGAATCCGGTTTCCAGCGCATCACGCAGCCGACGCACCAGCTTGAGCAGCGGTTCGCCCAACAGGTTGGGGATCAGAACGGTGAAAATGGCGTCGCTGAATCGGGCGGCGGGCTGTTCGTGGGTCAAAATGCGGCGCAGGCGGCTGGCGGCCTGTCCCACCACTTCATCAGCCATCGCCACTCCGGCCGAATCGCGGATAGTGCGCAGGTTATCAATCATGATGAAGACCACCGCCAGCGACTTGGCCCGCAGTCCCAGGGTTTCAATAGCGCGCTCCAGCATGAGCACAAAGCGTCCCCGGTTATAGAGACCGCTGACCGCATCATTATCGGTCAACCCGCCCAGCTTGACCCGCAAGCTGCGCGCCCGCCGCAAGCGCTGTTTGACTTCCCAGCACAGATGGCTGGTGGGCACTGGCTTGGCCAGCACACTGGCGCCGGGCGCATCCAGATTCATCAGGTAATGCGCCGTGTCGGACGGAAAACACAGCAGGATCATCGGCAGGATGTCGTATTCCCGATGCTGGGCGATCACTCGGGTCAGTTCGGTCCCGCTGATTTCCTTGATATCCAGATCAATCAGCAACAAGTCCGGGCGAAACCGTTCAATGTCCTGCAACACCTGCAACGGCTGAATCAGCACCCGTGGGGTAATGCCCTCTTCTTCCAGCGCACCGGCCATTTCCCAGGCTTCGGTGGGACGATCATTGATGATCAGGACCCGGTAATAGCCCTCTGATGTCTGCGGCAGCAGCAATTCCCGCAGCGTCATCAGCACTTCGTCATGATTGAGCGGCTTGTTGAAATAGGCCGCGCTGCCGGCCTGAACCGCTTCCAGCCGCGCCGCCATATCGTTACGCTCGGCCAGAAACAGCACTGGCGAGCGCAATCCCACCTGGGCGCGCAGATTGGCGATCAGGGCGGTAGCCGCCTCAGCGCCTTCGGGAAAATCCACATCGAGAATAATCGCGCTCGGCGCCCGGTCGTTTAACCGTTCCTCTGCTTCAGTCAAATTATTGATGTGGCGCACCCGATAACTGGAATCTTCCAGCTTGGTGACCAGCAGCGGCTTTTCTTCGGGGGAAATCACGAAGACTTCCGGCTGCGGCGCCAGCAGCGGGCGGGTGCGCGGCTCATCGCTGGAACCGTGTCCGCCGGGGACAACCAGCAGATGCCGCAACGCATCAATCAGCGCTGTCAATCGCTGCCGATCTGGTTCGCGGGGCACGCCGTCCACCGCCAGACAGTTTTTGACATGCTGCTCCAGTTGCGCAACCAGATTACTGAGTGAATCGTCACCGCCACCGGGCTGATTTTTCGCCATGTCCTGCGCCAGGCGCGCCAGCATGGCGAAGGACTTGGCGTTCCATTTGACGTAGTAGAGTTTCTGCCACAGGTCTTCAATCAGCTTCAGATGATTGATCAACCGGAGACGCTGATTTTCCGGGTTTTCTGCTTGGCTCATACCTCATATCCTTTGATGGGTAACGCAATTTGCTGGCGCGGCGCAGACCTCTCCCCCAGCGGTCTGGCCGCGGGTTGATCAGCGTTCGATCTGGGACACATCGCGCACCGCGCCAAATGCAGCGCTGGTGGTCATGGCGGCATAGGCGCGTAAGGCGGGAGAGACCTGGCGCTGGCGATTCACCGGTTTCCACGCCGCCGCGCCCCGCGCTGCCATCGCCTGCCGCCGCTGCTGTAATTCCTCATCGCTCACCGCCAGATGGATACGACGCTGGGGAATATCAATTTCAATCCGATCACCTTCTTCGACCAGAGCAATGACGCCGCCCTCCGAGGCTTCCGGCGAGACATGGCCGATGGACAGCCCCGAAGTGCCGCCGGAAAAGCGCCCATCGGTGAGCAGGGCGCAGACTTTGCCCAAGCCTCTGGATTTGAGATAGCTGGTCGGATACAGCATTTCCTGCATCCCTGGCCCGCCGCGTGGCCCTTCATAGCGAATCAGCACCACATCGCCGGCCTGAATCCGCCCGCCAAGAATCGCCTCAACCGCTTCTTCCTGACTTTCCATGATCCGCGCCGGACCTTGGAAAATCAGACTGCCTTCGTCTACGCCAGCGGTTTTGACGATACAACCCTGCTCGGCGATGTTGCCGTACAGCACCGCCAAACCGCCATCCTGAGAATAGGCGTGAGCGCGGGCGCGGATGCAGCCGCTTTGCCGATCCAGATCAAGGCTGGGCCAGCGGGTGGATTGGCTAAAGGCTTCCTGAGTGGGAATCCCCGCCGGACCGGCGGAATAGCGCAGCCGCGCCTCATCCCATGAAGTGGGCCGGGCGATGTCCCAGCGATCCAGCGCCTCGCCCAGAGTTTCGCTGTGTACGGTGCGAACATCGCGATGCAGCAGCCCAGCCCGATCCAGCTCGCCGAGAATGGCGATGACGCCGCCGGCCCGATGCACGTCTTCCATGTGATATTTCTGCGTAGCGGGGGCGACTTTGCACAGGTTGGGAGTCTGGCGCGACAGCCGATCAATGTCGCGCATGGTGAAATCCACTGCGGCTTCATGCGCGGCAGCCAGCAGATGCAGCACGGTATTGGTGGAGCCGCCCATCGCAATATCCAGGCGGATGGCGTTCTCAAAGGCGGCGAAACTGGCGATATGGCGCGGCAGCACCGAGTCGTCATCCTGTTCGTAATAGCGCCGGGTCAGTTCAACAATCCGCCGTCCCGCTTCCAGAAACAGGTCGCGGCGGTCGGCGTGAGTCGCCAGCAAGGACCCATTGGCAGGCAGACTCAGGCCCAGCGCCTCGGTTAAACAGTTCATCGAATTGGCGGTGAACATGCCGGAACAGGAACCGCAGGTCGGGCAGGCCGAGCGTTCCAGTTGCGCCACCGTGGCGTCGTCAAGACTGGCGTCGGCGGCGGCGACCATTGCATCCACCAAATCGAGTTTCACATCCTGGCCCGCCAGCCGGGTTTTGCCCGCCTCCATCGGCCCGCCGGATACAAAAACGGCCGGGATATTCAGCCGCATCGCGGCGATTAACATGCCGGGGGTGATTTTGTCGCAGTTGGAAATGCACACCAGCGCGTCGGCGCAATGGGCATTGACCATGTATTCCACCGAATCGGCGATCAGTTCCCGCGACGGCAGCGAATACAGCATCCCGCCGTGACCCATCGCAATGCCGTCATCCACCGCAATGGTGTTGAATTCCTTGGCGATGCCGCCCGCTTTTTCGATCTCGCGGGCGACCAGTTGCCCCAAGTCTTTCAGGTGAACATGGCCGGGCACGAACTGGGTAAAGGAATTGGCGATAGCGATGATCGGTTTGCCAAAGTCGCCGTCCTTGACGCCGGTGGCTCGCCACAGGGCGCGAGCGCCCGCCATGTTGCGGCCATGCGTAGTGGTGCGGGAACGATAATCGGGCATATTGAGGCTCCACAGGACTGGAAATGAAGGCGGGATGATCAACAACGATCTGCCAATTAGTCGGGAATTTTACGTCAATTTCCAACAGTTGTGACCCAAACCCGCTTGAAGCGGTTCAGCAGGGCGGCATCATCGGGAACCGCGCTAAGAAAGCAAAGGCAGTATTGGCGCAAATAGCCGACGAAGGCATTGTATGGTCGGGGCAGAGATAGGGGACACCATGCGGATGTTCTACAACGCGCTGATTAACCCGCTGCCAAATCCGCGTCATCTGCCGTAATCAGCGGTTCCGGCACTGGGCTTTATCACAGCGATATAGAATCATCAACAGTAGCCATTACCGGAAAAAGTAGTGGAACCCGAGTATAATTTTAATAAAATTATTATTTATCAATAATTATATCAATATCCATTTGGTCATTTTAGTTCTTGGTAATGTCTAATGTAAAACCCATACAGAATTGGTGTAAGCGCAAATCGCGGGGACTCTTGAGTGGGAACGATACCCAGGAACGAAGGTATTAGTAATTCCACCATTAAACAGTGAAATGCAAGGGTTACAGTTTTCGCAACTTTGCCAACTTTTAAGCAACGGATTTGACCAGCTTTGCTTGGCTTCACGAAAAGGGGCGCAGAGCCAAAAGGTTATTATTTCCTGAGTCCAAATAAAGACCAGCCACCACCGCTATTTTTAGGAGTGGGAGGTTGATGTTCGGGTTTACCCATATATTTATAAGCTTCATGGTCTAGTGCGCCTCGTAATTCTCTTGAGATGTGTTGAATCATAGGAGGCGTATTTCTAACAGCATCATATATTTCGATAATTTGACTATCTTGCAGGTTAGATCTTACCTCTTTCAATAACAACGCGATGTGCAACTTTATCCGGTTAAACGGTCAGCAAGCCGTCCAAGTCGAGAGGCTCGCGACCTTGGCGGAGGTTAAGCCAACGCCGACGGTATGAGCCAAGAGCTTGCGCGTGACTTGATTGGTTAAGTGCCAGGCATCACGTGCCCGGGTTTTCGCCAAGCTAAAGCGTTG
>JAAUTD010000161.1 GCA_012031845.1 Synechococcaceae cyanobacterium SM1_2_3 | reverse complement strand
TAGGGCAGAAATTGAATTCAGTGTTCTAAAACGCCAATGTTTGGATTGTCGTGTTCCCGACTCCGCGACTTTAAAACAAAAAATCGCGCAGTGGGAACAGCATAGAAATGAGAAAATTGTCAAAGCCAACTGGCAGTTTAAAACCGAAGATGCACGAATTAAACTCGCAAGATTGTATCCATCATTAAAATTTGACGGAACACTAGCAGTCTTACAATATGTAAACGTCGCTCCCCTCCCCTCCTCTCGCCATTACCAGCCTAATCTTGTAAGGTTTAGTAGCCTCAATTGTTGCATAGGAGGCTACTTTCAACCCAAGCAGGCGATAATATATGCCCATCAAAATCGACAAAAAAATTGTTGGCTACAGCATCGTCAAGCCGACTGATCAGGCTCCGCCGGACAAGCCGAATCCCGCCGTTCAACACATGCACGAAAGCTTAGCCCGGCCTGACATGCTGACAGGCGCAACCTACAAGGTCAAAACCCCGCTGTCCGATCATGCGCTGTACATCACCATCAACGACATTGTGTTAAATCCCGGCACGGAACACGAAGCACGGCGACCTTTTGAGATATTCATCAACTCGAAAGCGATGGACCACTTTCAATGGATCGTCGCCCTGACCCGCATCCTCTCAGCCGTATTCCGCAAGGGCGGCGATGTCACGTTTCTGGTCGAGGAGATGCGCTCAGTCTTTGATCCCAAGGGCGGCTATTTCAAAAAAGGCGGGAAATACATGCCGTCGCTGGTCGCTGAAATTGGCGATGTCATTGAATCCCACATGCGTTCATTAGGCTTGTTCAACGAAGAATCGCCGGATGAACGCCAGCGCGAGTTTATCGAACAACAGCGCAACAAATACGAGGTGGGGATGAAAGCGGTCGAGGATGCAGGTGAAAGCAGCTTCCCGCCGGAAGCAACCCTTTGTAGCAAGTGCCATACTAAAGCCGTGATCGTGATGGACGGTTGCCTCACCTGCCTGAACTGCGGCGACTCCAAATGCTCATGAACCCACGATCCCTATTCCTGCTATTGCTTGCCTTTGAGACCTCGCCATGCCCTTGCCTGAATGGATGATTGCGATTGAAATTACTGAACCTGGCGGCCCCGAAAAGCTGGTTCCCACTCGTCGCCCCGTGCCGCAACCTGCATCCGGCGAGGTACTGATCAAAGTTGCCGCTGCTGGCGTTAATCGGCCCGACTGCCTGCAACGTCAGGGCAGTTATCCGCCGCCACCCGGCGCATCAGACCTGCCGGGGCTGGAAGTTGCAGGTCACATCGTTGCGCTTGGCGAAAGCGTGAACAGTTGGAACATTGGTGATGAGGTGTGCGCCTTGCTCACTGGCGGCGGCTATGCCGAATACTGTACCGCTCCGGCCCTGCAATGCCTGCCGGTTCCCACTGGACTGACGCTGCAACAAGCCGCCGCACTGCCCGAAACTCTGTTCACCGTCTGGAGCAATGTTTTTGAGCGGGCGCACCTGCAACCCGGTGAAAGTCTGCTGGTTCACGGCGGCGCCAGCGGTATTGGCACAACAGCCATCCAACTGGCCAAGGCGCTCGGCTCGCGGGTGTTTGCTACCGTTGGCGGCAGCGAAAAAATTCAGCCCTGTCTCGATTTGGGCGCGGACCGGGTTATCAATTACCGCGAGGAAGATTTTGTCCAGGTGATTAAGGAGATCACCCAAGGTCAGGGCGTTGATGTAATTCTGGATATGGTGGGCGGCGATTATGTACAGCGCAATCTGAGCGCCCTGGCGGTCGAAGGCCGACTCGTGTTCATTGCGTTCCTGCGCGGCGCCCGGATGGAACTCAATCTGGCGCCGGTGATGATGAAACGGCTGACAATTACTGGTTCGACCCTGCGCACCCGTCCGGTTGCCCACAAAGCGCCGATTGCCCGTGCGCTGCGCGAAATTGTCTGGCCTTTACTGGGTAGCGGCGCGATTCATCCGATGATTGATCGGATTTTCCCTCTGACTGAAGCCGCTGCTGCTCACGCCTTGATGGAATCCAATCAGCATGTTGGCAAAATCCTGCTTCAAGTCACCTGATCTTTCCCGTCACCGCTCCTGCCTATCTCCTGCATCCAATCTTCCGTGGATGCAGGCTCCAGCGCCCACATCCTATGTTTTATTCTGCATTGCAACAAAAATTCATTTATGCTGTCATTATCTGGCGGGTTTGTAGTTGGCTTGTCAGCCAAAAATCACTACTCAACCACAAACCGGTCGCTTATCACCGCACTCACTGACGGTTTAAGCAGCGTCAGATAATAACAACCAAAATTAAACACCCAAGATGTCTCATCTGGCGCAGTTCAACGGATGGGATCACTGGTTACAGGCAGGAGGTTATAACCATGCGTGGCAACTATAAAATACACCAGCCGTTAGTTTGGTTTGAAACCGGCGGATGGTGGTTCAAGGTATTAGGCGAGTGCTTCGGCCCTTACAAAAACCCGCTTGATGCACGCTATAACCTGCTGCTCATTCAGGGATTGAGCCAGCAACTCCGCGAAGCCATCGCACAATAGTCTTTACCTCAATCAACAAAAAAGCCGGGCTAAAGTACCGGCTTTTTTAGCGACTTCGCCAATGCAACACAGCTATTCGGCAACATCTAATTCTGGTCGGTCGACAAGTTCAACATAAGCCATAGGGGCATTATCACCGCTGCGGAAACCACACTTCAAAATCCGCAAGTAACCGCCTGGTCGCGCCTGATAGCGAGGTCCCAACTCGTTAAACAACTTGGTCACCACATCCCGATCGCGCAACCGAGCAAAAGCCAAACGCCTCCGAGCTACGTTGTCTTCCTTCGACAGGGTAATCAGCGGCTCAGCAACCTGGCGAAGCTCCTTGGCCTTGGGCAGCGTGGTGCGTATGATCTCGTGAGTAAACAACGAAGCCGCCATATTACGGAACATCGCTTTGCGATGGCTGCTGTTACGATTCAGTTTGCGACCGGCTTTACGATGGCGCATGACACTTATTCCTCAAAACTTGAAAACGAATCCATCAGGTGAAATAAAACTGGATCAAACAATCGAAAGGCCACGCTTCACTCGGCATCAGCTTCAGCATCGTTATCACCCGTCTCGGATCGAAGTCCTGCGCGGGATAGCTTATCGGCTTCGGCGGCATTTATAGCCATGCTCGCACGCCGGGCTGCCGCCCGTTCTTCAGACTGCTCTATACTCAAACCGGGCGGAGGCCAATTATCCACTTTCAGACCCAGCGACAATTTGAACTTAGCCAGCACATCCTTGATCTCGGTCAAGGACTTCTTGCCAAGGTTGGGCGTTTTGAGCAACTCCGCCTCAGTCCGCTGCACCAAATCGCCGATGTAGTAAATATTCTCCGCCTTCAGGCAATTGGCTGAACGCACGGTCAATTCCAAATCATCCACTGATTGCATTAACACCGGGTCTACATCCACCGGTTCAGGCCGGGGACGCTCTTCTTCCTTACCCTTGAGCGCTACGAATACATCCAACTGATCCTGTAAAATCCGGGCGGCGGTCCGAATCGCTTCTTCCGGTTCAATAGCGCCATTGGTTTCCAGACTAAGAACCAGCTTGTCCAAGTTAGTCCGCTGTTCAACGCGGGCGCTTTCTACCCGGTAACTGATTCGGGACACTGGACTGAAAGAAGCGTCTAGCCGCAACCGGCCAATCGGACGCGCTTCACCCTCCGCGCCTTCGCGCTGGGTAACCGGCCAGTAGCCCCGACCATGCTCAATCTTAAGCCTCATACTCAATTCACCGCTTTTGGTCAAATGCGCGATGACGTGATCAGGATTGATAATCTCGACAGCATGACTAATCTCAATATCTTTCGCCACCACCGGCCCTGGTCCGCGCTTGGTCAAAGTCAGCGTGGCCTCAGTGGCGCCTTCCTGGAGAGTGACTGCAATGCCCTTGAGATTGAGCAGGATATCAATCACATCTTCCTGCACCCCCTCAATGGTAGAGTACTCATGCAACACGCCTTCAATCTCGCACTCAACAATCGCTGCTCCGGGTATGGACGAAAGCAGAATGCGCCTCAGTGCATTGCCCAAGGTATAGCCAAACCCACGCTCCAACGGCTCCACGGTGACTCGCGCCAACCGCGCCGAGAGCTTTTCTACCTCGACACGAGTTGGTTTTAGCAAATCAAATGCGCCCACCATCCGCTTTCCCTCGGCATCGGTCACTTGGAATACAACTCCACAACCAGGGATTCATTAATGTCGGCTGACAAATCACTGCGATCAGGCACTCGCTTGAAAATCCCACTCATCTTGCCAGCATCCACATCTACCCAATCCACAAAACCATGGCCCTGGGCGAGTTGTAAAGAATACTGAATACGGGTCTGAGTGCGGCTTTTCTCATGGATAGCGACCACGTCTTCAGGCTTGATCTGGTAAGACGCAATACTGACGCGCTGACCATTGACGGTAACGGCGCGATGCGACACCAGTTGTCGAGCTTCCGCACGGGTGCTGCCAAACCCCATCCGATACACGACGTTATCCAGCCGACATTCGAGTAGTTTCAGCAGATTTTCGCCGGTAGCACCCTTACAACGAGCAGCTTCCTTGTAATAATTGACAAACTGTCGCTCCAGCACACCGTAAATACGGCGTAGTTTCTGCTTTTCACGTAACTGCAAGCCGTAATCAGACAGACGAGGACGCCGCGCACCGTGTTGTCCCGGCGGCTTTTCCAGGTTGCATTTGGTTTCAAACGCTCGGGCAGTGGATTTCAGAAACAGATCCATGCCTTCCCGGCGGCTCAGCTTACACTTGGGACCGAGATATCTCGCCACTATACGACTCCTGAGCTAGACGCGACGACGTTTCGGGGGACGGCAGCCATTATGTGGAATGGGCGTCACATCCATAATACTCATAATCTTGAAGCCAGCCGCATTAAGGGCCCGCACGGCAGACTCCCGCCCAGGGCCAGGGCCTTTGACATTAACTTCAAGGTTTTTGACTCCATACTCCTTAACAGCGTTACCTACCCGCTCGGCGGCAACCTGAGCCGCGAATGGCGTACTTTTGCGCGATCCGCGGAAACCAGAACCCCCTGATGTCGCCCACCCTAGCGTATTGCCTTGACGATCAGTGATGGTAATGATGGTGTTATTAAACGAAGCGTGGATATGGGCAATCCCATCCACTACATTTTTTTTAACGCGCTTGCGCGTTTTGGTAACTGGTTTTGCCATGCTCCAACCTATTCCAGCGGTACGCCAAAAAGTTTAGGGTGCTTGCTACTTGCGGACGGCGCGACGCGGGCCCTTGCGGGTCCGTGCGTTGGTGCGGGTGCGCTGACCACGCACTGGCAAGCCCCGCCGGTGACGCAAACCACGATAACAGCCTAGATCCATTAATCGCTTGATGCTCATGGACACTTCGCGGCGCAAATCACCTTCGACGATGTACTTGGCCACCTCAGCGCGTAATACATCCACCTGAGTTTCATTCAGATCGCGGACTTTGACATCTGGAGCTACCTGGGCGGCTTCACAAATCTGTTGAGCGCGAGTCCTGCCAATTCCGTAAATAGCTTGCAGCGCAATGACCGCATGCTTGTTGACCGGAATATTAATACCTGCAATACGGGCCATGCCTTGAAATTCCTCCTATTGCGCCGCATAGACTCACCACGCAAAGAAGCGAGAATTTAATCTACTCAGCGATACAAATCAACAATAACCTTGGTTTTTATCCTTGCCGCTGCTTATGGCGAGCGTCCGTGCAAATAACCCGAACCACCCGATCCCGACGGACAATCTTACAGTTACGGCAAATCTTCTTCACCGAGGCGCGTACTTTCATGATTAATCTCCAAATTTGAATCTTAGCGGGTAATCCGTACAACTACAAAACCCGGAATACCACTTAATTAAAAAAAGCAAGCGCAAATCCGTGATCAGCGCGGCAGGCTTTGTCCTTTGAAGCTGCTTTTTTTGAGCAGCCCTTCGTACTGATGAGACATCAGATGCGCCTGCACCTGAGCCATAAAATCCATGACAACGACAACGATAATCAGCAAAGAAGTGCCACCGAAATAGAAAGGCACTTGCCAATAGAGAATCAGAAACTCCGGCATGAGACAAACAGTGGTGATGTAGAAGGCGCCCATCAAAGTTAATCGAGTCAGCACCTTATCAATATAATCGGCTGTTTGTAACCCAGGCCGAATTCCAGGAATAAATGCTCCAGACTTCTTCAAGTTATCGGCGGTTTCCTTGGAATTGAAAACCAGCGCGGTATAGAAGAAGCAAAAGAAGACTATCAATCCGGCGTAAATCAACACATAGAGCGGCTGGCCTGGCGACAGCGTCGAACTAATATCACGCAGCCATCCCATGTGTGGCATGTTACCGAACCAGCTTCCAAGCGTGGCGGGAAACAGGATCAGACTGGAAGCAAAAATCGGCGGAATGACCCCTGACATATTCAACTTCAGCGGTAAATGCGTGGTTTGAGCCGCATAAACCCGCCGACCTTGCTGGCGCTTGGCGTAATTGACGGTAATTCGACGTTGACCTCGCTCGACAAACACCACTAACCCAGTAACTAAAACTGTTAGCGCCAGCAGAAACAACACCAGCACCACATGCAGCTCCCCGGTACGCGCCAATTCGAGGGTGCCGCCCACTGCCTGTGGCAGGCCCGCAACGATGCCCGCAAAGATCAACATGGAAATGCCATTGCCAATTCCACGTTCGGTAACCTGCTCCCCCAGCCACATCAGGAACAAAGTTCCAGTCACCAAAGTAATGGTTGACGTCATGATAAAAGGCATGCCTGGCGCAACCACCACTGAAGCGCCACCCGCCATCTGATTTTGCAAGGCAATACTGACGCCTATAGCTTGGAATGCGGCCAGCACTACTGTCAGATAGCGAGTGTAACGGGTCAACGCATGGCGTCCGGCGGCGCCGCCTTCCTTCCGCAACTGCTCCAGCGCGGGCACCACCATAGACATCAGTTGCAGAATAATTGAGGCCGAAATGTACGGCATCACCCCAAGAGCAAAGATGCTCAATCGCTCCAGCGCACCACCCGAAAACATGTTGAACATGTCGAGGATAGTACCGCGCTGCTGATCAAATAGCTGCGCCATAGCCTGAGCATTAATACCCGGCACCGGGATGTGGGTGCCAATCCGAAATACAACCAGCGCCCCCAACAAAAACAGCAGGCGCTGACGCAGTTCAGTCATTTTGCCGAGGTCTGGCAGAGCAGTGGACATACGGTTACTCAATAATGGTGCCGCCAGCCGCCAACACCGCAGCCCGCGCACCTTGCGTCAACGCCAAGCCACGCAGGGTGACGGGTTGATCCAGCTTGCCAGAAAGAATGACCTTGGCCTGTTGAGCAAAACACTGGCACGATGTTGGCGGCCTTTAACGCTGCCAAGTCTATGATTTCGACGCCCACCTTCACCAACTCGTGCAAGCGCACTTCAGCCGTGTCCTTGGCGGTCATTGACCGAAAGCCGCGCTTGGGCAAGCGCCGCTGCAACGGCATTTGGCCGCCTTCAAAACCGACCTTATGGTAGCCGCCGGCTCGCGCATGCTGGCCCTTATGACCGCGCCCCGCGGTTTTGCCCAGTCCAGAACCAATACCGCGCCCGACTCGCTGCTGGTCTGGCCGACTGCCAAGAGCTGGTTTGAGAATATTCAGCCTCATGTCAGATCTCCTCGACCTTTAGCAGGTACGAAACTTTGCGAATCATCCCACGATTTTCCGGGGTATTGATGACTGTAGCGATGCTATGCGTCCGCCGCAGCCCCAGTCCACGCACACAAGCCTTGTGCGCTGCAAGCCGACCGTGCGCGCTTTTAACCAGAGTGACTTTTAATTTATCCGCCATGGCGATCAACTCCGAATATCGTCCACACTCTTGCCACGCTTGGCGGCTTGATAATCTGGCGATTTCATGGTGCTTAAACCATGAATCGTCGCCCGCACCACATTGATCGGATTACGCGAGCCAATACATTTGGCCAGCACATCCTTAACGCCGACCACCTCGAACACCGCACGCATGGCGCCACCAGCAATAATGCCGGTGCCTTCAGAGGCTGGCTGCATAAACACCTGCGCCGCACCATGTTCGGCAGTGACTGGGTACTGAAGGGTGGAGCCATTAAGCGGCACATTACACATATTTTTGCGCGCCTTATCCATCGCCTTCTGGATCGCCATAGGCACTTCCCGCGCCTTGCCATACCCCAGACCTACCCGGCCATTGCCATCGCCCACCACGGTCAGCGCGGTAAAACCAAACTGCCGACCGCCCTTAACCACTTTGGCCACCCGGTTGACGGTGATCAACTTCTCTTGCAGGCCATCGCTACTCTGGGAACTTTCCACGTTCGTCGCCATATCTGTTCCTTAAAACTCCAAAC
>JAAUTD010000160.1 GCA_012031845.1 Synechococcaceae cyanobacterium SM1_2_3 | reverse complement strand
GCGCATGAGGCAGCGCAGAAAAAGCGATCTATCAAGCAGACCAAATAAGCTTACTGGAAGGATTAGAAAATAACCCTGAGAATCCCCACTTACTATTCACCTTGGCAGGGCAATACTACTTGGAAAGTGAATATCAAAAATCTGTTGATACCTGTTCACTTCTCTTGCAAAACATAGGGGAAAAAAAGCATCCAGATCCCCAGCTTTTCGAGGCAAGAGTTTTACTCAATAAGAGCGTTGCTCTGTTCGCTTTGGATCGCGAAGAAGAAGCATTAACTACAAGCAAACAGATATTAACTGAGTTCGGCAATAACCAACGACCAGAATTGCAAACAATGTTAGCAAACACCTTGCTTTTCCGGGGCGGCATCTTATTGAGACTGAATAGAGATGAGGATGCTTTAGCGACTTATGAGCAGTTATTAACAAAATTTATAGATAGCAACCAGCCAGAATTACAAAATGCAGTCGCTAACGCCTTGACAGGAAAATTATCAATTCTGGTAGAAATGAGGCGTTATGAAGATGTTTTGCTGACTGCGGAGCAATTCCTGACGCGCTTCGGCAATAGTGATCGGTTTGAATTACAAGAGCAGATAGCAATGGCTTTGACTAGCCAAGGTGTTGCCCTAAGTAAATCGGGGCATACTGAAGAAGCCTTGGTTGTCTATGGGCAAATTCTAAGCCGTTTTGGTGATAGCCAGCGCCCGGAGTTACAAGAACAGGTAGGAAAGGCGATGGTCAACCAAGGTTTTGCTTTTATCATTCTGGCTAAGCGGGAAAAATTGGCGGAAAAGCCGGAGCTATTTCTCGAACATCTGGATCAAGCGAATACAGCTTTGGAAAAAGCGAAGCAACACTTGGATGAAGAAGACGCCATCCTTCTGCAATGCCAAGCCTATCTGTGGTTCTTGCGTGGAGAACGGGAAGCAGCCGTTCCATTACTGAAACAGGCCATCAAGCTGAATAGGGATGAAATCATCAAGGGATGCCATGAAGACTCAAAAACCCACCATCTACCCGAAGATGACGACTTTCTGAAGTTGGTGGACAAACTGGTTTCAGAACGCGAATCTTGATCACGGAGTCCCCTCTCCCCAGCGGGAGAGGGAAACGAAACTCATCAGGCGACAGGGCGACCCAACTGCGGATTGGCGATCGGCGGCTTGACCGAATAATCGTAAAAACCCTTGCCGGTCTTGCGGCCCAGATAGCCCAGTTGCACCAGGCGGATCAGGGTATGCGGCGAGGAAACGTGCGGCTGGTGCATATCCTGATAGATATTCAGCGCCATCGCCTCCACCACGTCCAGACCGATGTAATCGGCCAACTCAAACGGCCCCATCGGCAGACCGGCCCCCGACTTCATGGCGTGGTCAATGTCAGCAATCGTGCCGGTGCCCATTTCCAGCAGGCGAATCGCGCTCAGCATGTACGGGGTCAGCAGACGATTGACAATGAATCCGGTAGTGTCCTGCACCGTCACCGGGTCCTTGCCAATCTTCTGGCAGAACACATTCAGAGTATCGATCACGTCATCCGAGGTCTCGAAGCCGTGGATGATCTCGACCAGCTTCATCACCGGAGCCGGATTGAAAAAGTGCAGACCGGCCACCCGTTCACGCTGCTTGCACACCGCCATCAGCGCCGTCACCGACAGCGTAGAGGTATTGGTAGTCAGCAGCGTCTGCGGCGAGACGATGCCTTCCAGCCGCTGGAACAACGCCTTTTTGATGTCCAGATCTTCGATGATGGACTCGATGATCAGATCGCAATCCGCGACATCGCCTTCGTTGGTCGTAAACTGCAATAAACCCAGCGTCGCATCCTTCTTCTCGGCGGTCATCTTGCCGCGCTCGACCATCTTGCCCAGCGACTTA
Source organism: Synechococcaceae cyanobacterium SM1_2_3 (assembly GCA_012031845.1). Classification (GTDB taxonomy): domain Bacteria; phylum Pseudomonadota; class Gammaproteobacteria; order Competibacterales; family Competibacteraceae; genus Contendibacter. The sequence goes on along the minus strand of JAAUTD010000160.1, from coordinate 6,553 downwards.
TCCAGTCCCGCCCGCAGCTTGTCGGTCGAACCTGGCGTGGCTTTGACGGCGACCGTCGGAATGCCCGCCTGTGCGCACACTTGCGCCACGCCCAAACCCATCGCGCCACAGCCCATGACGCCAACTTTCTTGATTTCCATCATTTTATTCCTTTCTAGTTGCTCTAGTGACTCTTGAACTTCAACATTTCCGGCATTCCGCGACACACCGGCTTCAACAACACCAAATATAATGAATTCACTGGGCGATCCGGTCAACGGAATCTGACAAACCGATGACAAGCCCCGAAGCTTAATGCGCTTTAACGATGCTTGAATTCCGCCGCCCGCTTGTTGCTGAAGGCGTCCATGCCTTCCTTCTGATCTTCGGTGGCGAACACCGCATGAAAAGTCCGCCGCTCGAACAGCAGCCCTTCGGCCAGGCTTGACTCGTAAGCCCGATTGATGCACTCCTTGGTCATCATCGTCGCGGGCAGCGAATAACTGGCAATGGTCTCGGCGGTCTTGACTGCATCCTCGATCAGTTCGGCGACCGGCACGATCCGGCTGACCAGCCCGGCCCGCTCCGCCTCAACTACATCCATCATCCGCCCAGTCAGGCACAGCTCCATCGCCTTGGATTTACCGATCTGCCGAATCAGGCGTTGCGTGCCGCCCGCGCCCGGCAGAATGCCCAGCTTGATTTCCGGCTGGCCGAATTTGGCGGTGTCGGCGGCGAGAATGAAATCGCACATCATCGCTAGTTCACAACCGCCGCCCAGCGCATAACCGGCCACCGCCGCGATGATCGGCTTGCGGCAACGGCTGGCCCGCTCCCAGTTGCGGGTGATGAAGTTGCTCTTGTAGGCGTCCATGTAGGAATAATCCTTCATGCCCTTGATGTCGGCGCCGCTGCGAACACCTTTTCGCCGCCGGTGAGGACAATGGCGCGAATCGCATCATCCGCTTCAACTGCGTCCAGCGCATGAGTCAGTTCGTCCATCAAATCATTGGAAAGCGCGTTGAAGGCTTTGGGCCGGTTCAGGGTGATCAGCGCGACCGGGCCACGGGATTCAACCCGGATATTCTGGTAATCCATCGTTATTTTCCTTCTTGACATTCAGTGGGCGATGACAGGGTTATGCACACAGTATACGTCAGGTTAAGCGATTTTCGCCGACTAAAGCCGCGTTCTAGCCCTTATTCATCTTGGTTAAATGGTATAAATGTGCGCTTGCCGACTGGGCTGCCATTCCGCAACCTGGTTGTTTCCACCTTGAACCCTTGTGTCCTGAATCCTGATGAAACGAGAGCCGATTAGTCCCTATTTTGATATTAAGCAGGACGCCGAAGGGCGCGATTACATGGAGGTTTATCTGGAAGGCATTGCCCTGCTGCGGCTGGTGCTGAGTAACAAGGGCACGGCGTTTACCGAGGATGAGCGGGTGGCGCTGGGGCTGGATGGGTTGCTGCCGCCGCAGGTCAACACGCTGGAACAGCAGGTGGAGCGGGTTTATCGCGGCTTTTTGCGCGAACCCGATCCGATAGCGAAATACCAGTATCTGCGCTCCTTGCAGGAGCGGGCCGAAACTCTGTTTTACGCCCTGCTGGAACGGCATCTCGAAGAGATGATGCCGATTATCTACACCCCGACCGTGGGTCAGGCGGTGCAACAGTTCAGCCACCTGTACCAGAATCCACGCGGGCTGTCGTTCTCGCCGCTGAACATTGATCGCGCCGCCAAGGTGGCTCGTAATTACCCGTGGAATGACGTGCGGATGATCGTCGCCACCGACTCCTCGGCCATTCTCGGCATCGGCGATCAGGGTTACGGCGGTCTGGCGATAGCCATCGGCAAGCTGGCGCTGTACACCATCGGCGGCGGCGTCAATCCGTTTCACACCATGCCGGTCAAGCTGGACGTGGGCACCGACCGCCAGGAATTGCTTAACGACGAGTTTTATCTCGGTGTCCGGCAACGGCGATTGCGCGGCGACAACTATCTGAGCTTCCTCGACAAGTTCGTTAAAGCGATTCACGACCGCTGGCCCCGCGCCGTGATTCAGTGGGAGGATTTGGCGAAAGAAGTGGCCTTTACCGTGCTGGAACGCTACCGCAGGCAACTGCCATCGTTTAACGATGATATTCAGGGTACTGGCGCGGTGGCGCTGGCCGGACTGATTGCCTCCAGCCGGTTGCGCGGCGAGGCGCTGCGCGATCAGCGGGTGGTGATTCTTGGCGCGGGCGCGGGCGGCATTGGCGTGGCCTGGGCGATCACTCAAGGACTGATGCGCGACGGTTTGAGCCGGGCCGAAGCCCGCGACCGGGTGTGCGTACTGGACTCGCGGGGTCTGCTGGTGGCAGGGCGTAATGTTGAAAGTTACAAGCAGGATTATCTGCAACCGCGTGAAAAAATCGCTGGTTGGCAGCTCAGCAATGAAATTCCCACGCTGCTGGAAGTGATCGAGCATACCCAAGCCACCGCCCTGCTGGGCTTGAGCGGCCAGGCCGGCGCGTTCAATCATCCGGTGGTGAAAGCGATGGCGCGTAACACCGCCCGTCCGCTCATTTTCCCGCTGTCGAATCCGACTTCGGCCTGCGAAGCGTTGCCGGAGGATATTCTGGACTGGAGCGAATGCCGCGCCATTGTCGCGACCGGCAGCCCATTCCCCGATGTGACGCGCAATGGTCAGGTGCATCACATCGGCCAGGGCAATAACGCCTTTATTTTCCCCGGGCTGGGTTTTGGGGCCATTTTGGCTGAATGCCATGAAATCACTGATGGCATGGTGCTGGAAGCAGCCTACGCGCTGGCTGAATACACTATCGCCGCCCATCTCAAGACCGGGCGGATTTATCCGCCGGTCAGCGAATTGCGCGAGGTCAGCATTCGGGTTGGGGCGCGGGTGATTGAACAGGCGTTGAAAGAAGGCGTCGCGGGCAAAACTGAGTTGGCGGGCCGCGATCTGGATACCTATTTGCGGGCGCGGTCGTGGAAACCGCGTTATCTGCCGATTACTCGCGGCGACCATACCGCGATGATTGACCATCCGGGCTATGGTCAGGATGAGTAGATCAGCTTTCAGACCGTGATGATCACGGACTAAAATCGAGATCCTGGATAAAATCCAAGATTTGTGCTTCGGATTCAACAACCGTTCGGGGTGAGCCTGTCGAACCCCGTTTTTAACCGATGAATGCCCTTCGACAAGCTCAGGGCGAACGGATTGAGCGAAAGTCCTGAAACCGGTACAGAAAGGGATTCACAGTCATGCCAAATTATCTGATCGCGCCTTCGATTCTGTCCGCCGATTTCGCCCGGCTCGGCGCGGAAGTGGACGCGGTGCTGGCCGCGGGCGCGGACTGGGTGCATTTCGATGTGATGGATAACCATTACGTCCCCAATCTCACGGTCGGGCCGCTGGTGTGCGCGGCCTTGCGCAAGCATGGCGTCACTGCGCCGATTGACGCGCACCTGATGGTCAAGCCAGTGGATCGGATCATTCCTGATTTCGCCGCTGCTGGCGCGAACATCATCACTTTTCACCCGGAAGCCAGTGAGCATATTGATCGCAGTCTGCAACTGATCCGCGATTGCGGCTGCAAGTCCGGACTGGCGTTCAATCCGGCCACGCCGCTGGATGGTCTGCGCTATGTCATGGACAAGCTGGACCTGATATTGCTGATGTCAGTCAATCCCGGCTTTGGCGGACAGAGTTTCATCAACGGCACTTTGAACAAATTGCGTGAAGCTCGACGACTGATTGACGACAGCGGCTATCCGATCCGCCTGGAAGTGGATGGCGGGGTCAAGCTCGACAACATCCGCCAGATTGCCGAGGCGGGAGCCGACACGTTTGTGGCCGGTTCCGCCATTTTCAACACTCCCGACTACCGGGCCACGCTGGCGGCGTTCCGCGCCGAACTGGCTCAAGCCAATGGCGAATCATCATGTTTAAGCAGGTAACGGCGATCTTTCTTGATCTGGATGGCACGCTGGTGGACAGCGTTCCCGACCTCACCGTGGCAGTCAATGCCATGCTGGAACAGTTGGACTTACCGCCCCGCAAAGAGGCGCAAGTGCGCACCTGGGTCGGCAATGGCATGGATAATCTGATCCGCCGCGCTTTGACCAATGACATGGCCGGGCAGGCCGAACCGGAACTGTTCGCCCGCGCCAAGCCGCTGTACAAAGCGGCGTATGCCGAACACATCAGCGCCTACAGTGCGCTCTATCCCGGTGTGGTCGCGGGCTTGACCGCGCTACGCGCCGCCGGTTTTCCGCTGGCCTGCGTCACCAACAAGCCGGTTGAATTCGCGCTGCCGCTGCTCAAAACCTTGGGCATCAGCGATTTCTTCGCCACCGTGGTGGGCGGCGAGTGCATTCCTCGTCCAAAACCGGCGCCCGATGCGCTGTTGCTCAGCGCCGAACGGCTGGGTATTCCGATTGATCGCGGATTGATGATCGGCGATTCGATGAACGATGTGGGCGCAGCGCGGAACGCCGGTTGTCCGGTAGTGTGCGTGCCCTATGGCTACAACCACGGTCAGGACATTCATGACGCCAAACCGGATGCGGTGATCGCGTCGCTGGCTGATTTACCCGCCCTGTTGGGCGAGGCGGCCTGATGCACGCGAAACCGGCTCCCGATTTCCGATGGCGGCGCTGAAACCGACGCCGTGCCGATTCGCGCCGTTTTCCCTTTTCGCTGCTCAAGGTTGTTTGCCCGCTTATGAATCCCACCGACTTTCAACGCCTGGTTGAACAAGGTTTCAACCGTATTCCGGTCGCCCGCGAAGTGCTGGCCGATCTGGACACGCCGCTCAGCACCTATCTCAAACTGGCCGACGCGCCCTACAGCTTTCTGCTGGAATCGGTGCAGGGCGGCGAGAAATGGGGCCGCTACTCCATCATCGGCCTACCGTGCCGCAAAATTATCCGGGTGCGCGGTCAGCGCATCACGGTCGAACACGCGGGCGAGATGGTGGAGACGCTGGATTGCGCCGATCCGCTGGCCTGGATTGAGGACTTTCAACGCCGGTATCGAGTGCCGACGACCGGTCAGGGCTTGCCGCGTTTCATTGGCGGACTGGTGGGCTATTTCGGCTATGACACCATTCGTTATATCGAACCGCGCCTGGCGCAATGCCCAAATCCCGATCCGCTGGACAATCCCGACATTCTGCTGCTGGTGTCCGAAGATGTCGTCGTTTTTGACAATCTGGCCGGGCGGCTTTATCTAATCACGCTGGTAGACCCGGCTATAGAACGCGCTTATGCGCGCGCTCAACAACGCCTGGATGAATGGGTGGAGCGGTTGCGGGCAGGTCGTTCGCTCTATTCGCCGCATTCGCCGAACGCCATTACCCAGCCCATTGAGTTTATCTCCGGTTTTACTCAACCCGCTTATGAACAGGCGGTGGAGCGGATTAAGGACTATATCCTCGCGGGCGATTGTATGCAGGTGGTGCCTTCACAACGGCTGAGTGCGCCGTTTAATGCCGCGCCGCTGGATTTATATCGCGCCTTGCGCGGATTAAATCCATCGCCGTATATGTATTTTCTGCATTTGGGCGATTTTCATATTGTCGGTTCTTCCCCGGAAATTCTGACCCGGCTGGAAGATGGCTTATTGACCGTGCGCCCGATTGCGGGCACGCGCCAGCGCGGGATGACCGAGGAAGAAGATCAGGCTTTGGAAGCCGAATTACTGGCGGATCCCAAGGAATTGGCCGAGCATTTGATGCTGATTGATCTGGGTCGCAATGATGTGGGGCGGGTCAGCGAGATTGGCAGCGTGCGCCTGACCGAGAAAATGGTGGTCGAGCGCTATTCCCATGTGATGCACATTGTTTCCAACGTCACCGGGCGCTTGCGACCGGGATTATCCGCAATTGACGCGCTGCGGGCGACTTTTCCAGCGGGAACAGTGAGCGGTGCGCCCAAGATCAGAGCAATGGAGATCATTGACGAACTGGAGCCGGTGAAGCGCGGGGTTTACGCTGGCGCCGTCGGCTATCTGTCGTGGTCAGGCAATATGGATACCGCCATCGCCATTCGCACCGCGATTCTTAAAGACGGGATGCTGCATATTCAAGCGGGTGGCGGGGTAGTGGCGGACTCCATTCCGGCGATGGAGTGGGAAGAGACCATGAATAAAGGCCGGGCGCTATTCCGGGCGGCGGCGCTGGCGCAACAAGGTCTGGATGAGCCAAAGCCGGTTGGAGAACTGAAATCGCCTGACTGAACAGAACGCGCATGAGTAAAGCAAGCGATTGGAGCAGCTCATGGGTTTTTTCAAATTGGGCGATGTGGGATTATCACGCCACGCTTGACGCTTGATGCTTGACATCGGATGTTCCCTAACTTTCCCTCAACCCTTAATGGAGATATTAAATCATGGATACTCATGCCGCCGGATCGGATCACCGGTTTATGACCGAAAGCGAACTGTTGGCCATGCCGGAAAGCGATTATATGAATACGGCCCAGCTCGATTATTTCCGCCAGCGGCTGACCGTGATGAAACGCGAATTGGTGGAGAATGCCCAGGCTACTGGAGTTCATCTGCGGG
>JAAUTD010000159.1 GCA_012031845.1 Synechococcaceae cyanobacterium SM1_2_3 | reverse complement strand
CGCGGCACAAATCCAGCGCCTCTAGCGCGACCCGCTGTTCCAGCGCTGTTGGGGTCAAACCCAGAGAGCGCAGCAGCGCGTTTTCGGCGTATTCCAATGCCTGATCGGTGCTGGTGAAGGTTTTGGCGCATATTCGCCGGGGATTCAGGCTTAGTCGGCGCAGAGTGCGCTCGACCTTCCGACCCAGCCCCAGATCGGCGTGAACTTCGCAAAACAGCAGTTGACCGCCGTGCGCACCCAAGCGGGCCGCGATCTGCTGCAACAGGCGCACACTGGAAAAATCAATGTGAATCACCCGCCGCAGATGCAGGATGACCCAGGTCGGCCGATCCAGATCGGGCAGCATTTCTTCAAACAGTTGATCGGTCTTGGCGAAAAACAGGGTGCCGCGCAGTTCGTACATGACGATGCGGTCGCCATGCTGCACCAGCTGCTCAGTTTGTTCCGCCGGGCGTTGCCGCACTGACAGCCGTTCGGCGGCGGTCAAGCGCCGATGAATTACCGGGCGCGGCTTTGTTCGCGGATGAACAGCAGGATGGTGATCGCCAGTCCGACCAGCACCGCGCTCATCAGGTCATAGCTCAGCGTGATAGCCGTGACCAGCACCGCAACCGCTGCGTCCAGCCGGGTGCGGCGGCGACGCGCCCACGCCACGATGTCGGTTTCCAGCAAGTTGAGCGACGACGCGATAATCAGGCCAGCCAGGGCGCTGGTCGGCAGCCATTGCCCGGCTTGTCCAAAAAACAGCAGCAACAGCAACAAAATCGCTCCCGCAGTCAGCGCCGCCCAACGGCGGCGCCGCCAGCACCGAGGTCGTAGTGGTTCCCACGCTGGCCGAACCGGCAACTCCGCCTGCCAATCCGACTGCGATTTGGCCGACGCTCTGCGCCAATAATTCGCGCCGGGCGTTGTGGCGCAATCCGGTAATGCCGTCCGCCACCACCGAGGTCAGCAGGGTATTCAGTGAAGCCAGCACCGCCAGGGCAAAAGCGGCGTACAGAATCAGCGACCACGGCAACTGCGACCAGGAATAGGTGAAGGGATCAAGCGGCCAATGGATTGCAGATAAATGGGGCAGAATCCCAATGACCCAGTGGTCGGGTGGCGCAGGCAGGTCGGCAACGTAACTGCCGAGATGAAAGATCGCAGCGCCGCCGATCAAACCGATAATTGCGCCGGGAAGGCGCGGCAGAACTCGTGGCCCATAGCGGGTGAGGCCAAAGGCAACTGCGGCGGTCATTATCGGCAGCAGATGCCATTGGCTCCACGAGCCAGCATGGCTGATTCCCAGCATCGGCTTGATCTGCGAGGTGAGCAGCAGAAAACCAATGCTGGTGGTCAGACCGGCAATGACTGGATAAGGAATAAATTTGATCAGCCGCCCGCCGCCCGCCAGCGCCATCAGCAGTTGGATCAATCCGGCCAGGAGGGTGACAATGAACAAGGCCGGAGCAATGGCGGCAGGGGCCAGTCCAGCGCTGGCCAGCACTGCGACGGTGCCAGTCAACAGCGCCATGCTGGGGCCATTCGGGCCGCTGATGAGGCCAACGGTCCCCCCCGCGCTGCCGGAAATCAGCAGTAACAAAATCGCGCCGATCAAACCGGCCAGCGCCCCCGGCCCAGCCCCAAGCAATGGGGCGAATACAGTGACCCCGAACGCGGTGGCTTGCGGCAACACGACGGCGGCGGCAACCAGACCACCGCGCAAGTCAGCGAGCAGATCAGCAGGTAATTTCATGGTGCGGCTCAGCGGATTAAAGAGTGATTCATGCGGCGGCCAACAGGGCGCTGCGCGGCAGCAGTTCATCGGCGCGGAAGCCTTCCCGCACAAAGTCCGCCAGGGCCTTGCTGACCGCTGAACCGCGTCCACCCTGCTGAAGCGTGATCAATGCCGTTGGCAATGCCGGAAAGCCGTCAGCCTCGCTCAGAATTCGCAAGTTGCCGGGAACCACGCTACGCGCCAGCACTGTGACCGCCAGGCCCGCCGAGACCGAGGCGAAGATGCCGCTGATACTGGGACTGGAGTAGGCGATCCGGTAGCTGCGCCCGGCCTGATCGAGAGCGGCGGTCGCCCAGCCCCGAAAGAAACAGCCCTTCTGGAATACAGCCAGCGGCAGCGGATCGCTTTCATGGGCGCAGTGCCGCTCGGAAGTGACCCAAACCAACGGCTCGCGGCGCACCACTTCCCCGGCTTCCCGTCCGGGCGCACAAGTAATCAGCGCCAGATCAAGCCGCTGATCCGCCAGCAGTTCCCGCAGATGAGTGCTGGGTTCGCACAGCACTTCAACCTGCACCCGTGGATAAGCCTGAGCAAATCGCGCCAGGATATTGGGCAAAAACCGATCAACGTAGTCGTCAGGCGTGCCGAGACAGACCGCGCCCACCATGTCCGGGCGAGTCAGCGCCGATACCGCTTCGTCGTGCAGCCGCAACAGGCGGCGGGCGTAAACCAGCAGTATTTCCCCGTCTGCGCTCAGATTGACTCCGCGCCCATCGCGCTCGAACAGCAATCGTCCGACGCTTTCTTCCAGCCGCTTCATTTGCATGCTGACCGCCGACTGGGTGCGATGCACCTGCCGCGCTGCCGGGGTAAAGCCGCCGGTATCAACAATGGCGACGAAAGTTCGCAGTAAATCGTGTTCAAGATTAATCAGCATGATGGCGACTCCAACACATCAATATTACTGATGAAGTATATCAAATGAATGCGTTGGATAAATCAATGGCGGCGCTTCATAGTGAGTTCCATATCCTGATTTGACGGAGGAACAAACGATGAACGCAGCGAATATGGTTTTCAGTCAACCGGTTATAGATGCTACCAGACCCGGTGCAGGGTTCGGGTCGGACTGGATCGCACCGGCCGGACGGTGGCAGCGCGTATGGCGGCGCATCACTCGCGCTTATGATCTGTATCGTCAGCGGCGGGAGCTGCTGGAACTGGACTCGCGGCGCTGAAGGACATCGGCATCAGTGCCGCGGATGCGTGGCGAGAAGGTCATCTGCCGTTCTGGGTGGATTCAAGCTGGCGGACTGGCGAATAGTCGGCGGGTTGAGGTAGAACGGGCATCCTGCCCGTTGCCGCCCACCGCACCCTGAGTTGTGTTATCAGAACTTTCGCTAAACCCGTAAATTCGTCATACCCGCGAAAGCGGGTATCCATTTTTTCAGCGGCTGACTGGATTCCCGCTGGCGCGGGAATGATCGAAAGCGAAATTACTGGCTGCATTCTTCCATGCCTAAATTGCTTGATTGCCATTGGCCCTCGCCCTATCTCCTGCTGGTGCTGACCACTTTATTCTGGTCGGGCAATTTCGTACTGGGGCGGGCGCTGCATACTGTCTTTACGCCGTTCACCCTGTCGTTCTGGCGCTGGACGGTGGCGCTGGCGATCCTGATGCCGTTTGTCTGGAAATCGCTGCGCATCCAAGCGCCACTGATTCGCCAGCATTGGTTGATTCTGCTGTGGCTCAGCATTCTCGGCGTGGTCAATTTCAATACGTTTGTCTATATTGGCCTGCAAGCAACGACGGCCACCAATGCCCTGATCATGCTGTCGGTAACGCCGGTTTTAATCGTTGCGCTGTCATTTCTGCTATTACGACAGACTGTGACCCGCTGGCAGATCATCGGCATTGCCATCTCGCTGATTGGCGTACTGGTGATTGTCAGTCGCGGTAACATTCATGCGCTGTTGGCCCGGCAGATTAATCCCGGCGATCTGTGGATTCTGGCGGCGATAGGGAGTTGGGCGCTGTATTCGGTGTGTCTGCGCTGGCGGCCTGCGCAACTCGATCCGCTGAATTTTCAGGCCGCCACCATGATGATCGGCGTTGTTGTTCTGACGCCGTTTTATCTTTGGGATTTAAGTCAGAATCATGCAGTCGCCGTGAATGCCGCGACCATCAGCAGCATTCTTTACCTGGCGCTGTTTCCTTCCATTCTCGCCTACATTTTCTGGAATAGGGCGGTGGCGGAACTGGGCGCGAATCGTTGCGGCCAGTTTTTGCATTTGATGCCGGCATTCGGGGCAATACTGGCGATGATTTTTCTCGGCGAACGACTGCATGGCTTTCACGGTATCGGCATTGCGCTGACTGCCGCCGGAATTTATCTGGCGACGGTGCGATAGTGAGCGGTCTGAACCGCAGATTTACCCAGATAAACCTGATTTCACCGATGAATTTTCCGCGAAATCCAAATCTGCGTCAGACTCCATTTAATCCGCCAGCAGCCAGTCGCGCACTACCGTGATCTGATCATTAGCCATCAGCGCCGGAGCATGGCCCATGCCCGGAAATTCGATCAGTTTCGCCTTGGGACCGCGTTCGGTCATCAACACGGCATCGGCATGATCAAGTACATCGGAAAAGACTCCGCGCAAAACAAGAGTCGGCCCATGAATGCTGTCCCACAGCGGCCACAAATCAAGATCTTTTAAGTCCATCTTTTTGAAATTTTCGGCAATGCCTGGATCGTAAGCCATTGCATAACGGCCGTCTTCCAATTGTCGGGAACTGTGAATTGTCATGTGTCGCCATTGCTCATCGGTCAAATCGCCAAAGGGCGCGGCAATGGTGCGCATGAATCGCTCCATGCGTTCGATGCTGTCATAAGTCACGATTTGGCCGACATAGTTAGCGACCCGCTGTAAACCAGCGGCGGGAATGCGCGGCCCAACGTCGTTAATCACCATTTTATGAATGGGCGCGCCTGGATAACTGGCTAAATAAATGCCAATCAATCCACCCATTGACGTGCCTACCCAGTCAATTCGTTCTGCGTCAAGCCGCGCCATCAATATAGCCATATCATTGATATAAAGCGGATAGGTGTAGTCGCTCTTGTCATTCAGCCAGTCGCTTTGACCGCGCCCGACCACATCCGGGCAAATGACCCGGTACTCGTTTTCCAGCGCCGCCGCGAGAAAGTCAAAATCACGGCCGGTGCGGGTCAGTCCGTGGGCGCAGATCAGGACTTTGGGATTGGCCGGATCGCCCCATTCGGTGTAATGCACCCGATGAAAGCCGTGCGGGCCAAGAGCATGGTAGTGACGGGATTGCATAGTCATCAGTGTCAGTCTCCGTTAGTCGTTCAGTCATTATCCGGCAGGCGGGAAAAGCTGGCTATAATTGCCACAAGCTTAACTGTGTTAGGACTTTCTCTTCGGATTCAACCGTTCGGGGTGAGTCTGTCGAACCCTGTTTGTTTACCGATGAATGCCCTTCGACCGCTGAGCTTGCCGAAGCATCAGGGCGAACGGATGGAGCAAAAGCCCCAAGCGTATTCAGGAGGCCACATTAACACACTGCATTACACCGACACCGGCGCGGGTGACCCACTGCTGCTGTTACACAGCGGCGGTATGAGCGGAGCGGAATGGACCCCGCAACTGGCCCGGTTTTCTCGCCATTTCCGGGTAATCGTTCCCGATCATCTGGGTCACGGCCGCAGTCCGATGATTGCCGCCACGCTGACGGTCGCAGACATGAGCGAAGCCGTGCTGGCATTGCTGGATCATCTGGAACTGACGCAAATTGCCGCAGTGGGGTCTTCGCTAGGCGGGGCGGTGGCGCTCTGGCTCGCCATTTATCACCCACAGCGGATCAGCAAGCTGGTGTTGTACCGGGTGGGTTATCGCAAGGATCAGACGACTCATGCTGGCACACGCAGCATGGCCGATCCCGCCTACTGGCGCAGCGTCGGGATGCAGCAGTGGCTGAGCGACATTCATCAGCCGCAAGGCGGGCCAGATGCCTGGCAAACTGTTATTGGTCGAGTGGCGGAGGCGCTGGACCCGGCGACAACTGATCATATTCATGATCGAGTCGCGCTGGAACAGATCAGGCAACCGACCCTGCTGATTGTCGGCGACCGCGATCCAGTAGCGCCATTGGCGCAAATTCTGGAGATGTTCGCCGCTATCCCCAATGCGGGATTATGGATCATGCCTTATGCCACTCATGTCACGGCCAGCAATACCTGGCGCGCAGAATCATTCAGCCTGGAAGTAACCCGGTTTTTGCAGCGAACCACTACCGCCAATAGTATAAAACGGGTGCAGAGCTGAGGCAGGCAATCCAAAAATGGAGATAAAAATGCTTAAATTTACTGATTTATATGTGATCCAGATCGTGGGATTGCTTAAAAATAAAAAATTTTCCGGGGATTGCAATATGCAGTTCCGATCAACCCGCGCTTATCTCCATTTTTCTGATGGGCTGCTGATTGGCGCGTCTTATGGAACCTTGCTTAAAACCAAGGCGCTGAATCAAATACTCTGGGTTTCCGATGGCGAGATCGAACTGGCTCCACAAACGTATACGGCAAGCGACTGGGATTTTAACGAAGTGATTGATCAGGTCATCCTTCAATCCAGTCCATCCATGCCTAACATCTGTCCATTTTTGCGAAACCTTACCCTCGAAAAAAGCAAGCTGACGATTCAGGATCAATCCGTGTTTATGACTATCGGTCAACTGATTTTGAATAATATGCGCGGTAGCAGCGCCGATGTTGAACAATTGCAAAGCAATCTGTCGCCCTCTGAATTCTGGAAGGGCTTTTTTTATCTGTCAGGCAGTGGAAGGCTGATCGGCGATTACGGAAAAAGCCTCAGTACGCTGTTATTGAAGGTGCAAGGCGATATTATGAGTCATCTGCAAAAAATTTTAGGGAAGAGGATCGCTGAAGCCTATCACGAACGCCTGTCGCAGGAGATGGATGAACTCTGGCCTAACCTTCCCAAACATAAAAATTATGATCGAATTTATGGGGCTTATGATCGGATATATGGCGCTGCTCCCTATCGAACCTGGACCAAGTTGTTAGGTGAGACTATTACCAAAGTAGCCTCATCCGGTTTGGGCCAGTCCTGCTATAAAAAAGCCTGGGCTGCACTCAAGCCTGAGGATGCCAATCTATTACAACAACTGCTTAACTAGGAGGAATAATCAATGACGGCCCCAATTGCTGTAATCTGGATTTTGTTATCTATTCCAGTGCTGGTTTTTCCGGTTTTTGGCGTTGACCAAGATATTCGGCTTCAATACTCATTAATAGCGCAAATTGTTGCTCCGTTGGCGGCCGCCCTCTGTTGCTATATGGCCGCCATTGTTTTCCAAAAGACGACGCCATGCGCAAAGTATGGGGGCTTCTAGGTGCTGGCGTATTATGTTGGGGAATTGGCGCTGTGTTATTTGCCTTATACCCATTTTTATATGATGGACAGGAGACGCCTTATCCCTGGTACTCCGATATTGGCTATCTGGTTTTGGCGCCTCTGGTTTTGACTGCATTTTTTATTTTCATGCAAAACCTGCATGTTGCAGCCCCAGTTTGGGGGGCGCGTGGTCGCGTTGATGGTTTTTGTTGGCGCTCTGGCGCTTTCGGTTATTTTCAACCTCAACAAGTTCGACGACCTCAATTCGTTTGTCCCCTATGTGGTCACTCTGTTGTATACCGTGGGCGATCCGCTTTTGCTTGGAGGGACTGTAATTATCGCATCCATCCTGGCGGGAGGCGAAGTGGCCCGGCCGTGGTGGCTTGTGCTAATCGGACTGATTTTTTATTATCTAGCCGATTTGATTTACACCTATTTAGTCGTGCAGGAACAATATGCGACAGGCGATGTAATTGATATAGGCTGGTTGCTGGCGTTTGGTTTCATTGCAGTAGCGGCGCTAATGACTCGTTCGATATTTAAGGAGTGATATAGCAATCGTAGAGCGGGCATCCTGCCCGTTCTACAACCGATATAAGCTCACAGCCGCCTTCTTGTTGGCGGCGCTGGAAATGAAAACTGGAGGCGTTATGGCAAGATTAGTCAGCCTGATTGTTTCATTGACAATGCTGTTTGTCTCAACGCCAGCCCATGTCGGTCAATATGACGCCATATTCAGCCAGATTCAGGGGATGCTGGCGCAGTCGGCAAAAAATAATGAAGCAGGAGTGAATGCAGCCCGGCAGCAGTTGGAAAGCCTGTCTAAACCCGCCCGGCAGAATATCAAAGAAGCCCGCATCCTGAATCAACAGGGATTGGATGCGCTGAAGATTAATGATTATGCTGCTGCGGTAACTGCTTTTCAGAAAGCGCACGAAGCTGATCCGGCTGATGTGGAGATTGTCGGCAATCTAGGTTACGCCAATCTTAAGATGGGTCAATTAAGACGGGCTGAACATCAGTTGATTTACGCTATTTCCTTATCACCCGCACGATCATCCTCATGGTTTAATCTTGGGCAGGTTTATGGCGCACAGAATCAGATTGAAAAAGCAACAGGCGCATTTGCCAACGCCTATCGCTTTTCACAGAACCGGATTAAAACTGAGGAGTTTATGCGACAGGCAATAACAAATCCTGAGCATAATGAGGCAACTCGCACGGCGTTACAGCAGGCGCTGGCGCTGTTTTCTCTGTGATATATATAGCAATCCTAAACGGATTGTAATTTTCTCAAATCACCTCACCCTGCGCTGGCGCGCTCCCCTCTCCCGGCGTGCG
>JAAUTD010000158.1 GCA_012031845.1 Synechococcaceae cyanobacterium SM1_2_3 | reverse complement strand
TCAGCGCGACCGAACAGGCGCTGGATCGGCTGCATGGACAGCAGCAACAGTTGCAGGCGCGCTGGGAGCGGCTGGCCGCCGAACGCGCTACCGATTCGCCAGAGGCGCTGGCGACCGTTGAGGACGAACTGGCGGAGCAACTTGAACAACGGCTGGCGCTGGAAACAGAATTGAACGCCGCCCGTCAGCAGCTTGAAACACAGGACGCCGCGCTCAAAGCGGGCGAACAGGGACGCGGGCGCTGCGAAAAGCAGGCTGAGGTCCAGCGCCGCGAGATTGAGGAACACCGGCTGACTTGGCGGAGACGCGGGTTCGCCAGCAAAATCTGCGGGAACAATTGGGCGAACTGGCCGCCGACCCGGAAACCGTGTTGCCGACCTTGCCGGATGCCGCGGTCGAAAGCGACTGGTTGACGCGACTGGAGCAGATCGAGCGGCGGATTCAGCGGCTGGGCGCGATCAATCTGGCGGCGATTGAAGAGTTCGCCCAACTGTCCGAACGCAAACAGTATCTCGACGCCCAGAACGCTGACTTGATCGAGGCGCTGACCACGCTGGAAAACGCCATTCGCAAAATTGACCGGGAAACCCGCAGCCGTTTCAAGGAAACTTTCGAGCAGGTGAACACGGGCTTGCAGGATTTGTTTCCGCGCCTGTTCGGCGGCGGCCAAGCTCATCTGGAACTGACCGGCGAGGATGTGCTGGACGCCGGCATCGCCATCATGGCCAAGCCGCCCGGCAAGCGCATCGGTTCGATCAGCCTGATGTCCGGCGGCGAGAAGGCGCTGACCGCCGTGGCGCTGGTGTTCGCCATTTTCCAACTGAATCCAGCGCCGTTCTGCCTGCTGGATGAAGTGGACGCGCCGCTGGATGAAGCTAATGTTGGTCGCTTCGGCGCGCTGGTGCGGGAGATGTCAGAGCGAGTGCAATTCATCTTCATCACCCATAATAAGGCGACGATGGAAATCGCCCTGCATCTGGCCGGCGTGACCATGCAGGAACCCGGCGTGTCGCGGCTGGTGGCGGTGGATGTCGACGAAGCCGCCCGGCTGGCGATGGCCAGTTAGGCGGCTAAACGTCGCCCAACCGCTGTTCATTGCATCGCTCAGAAGTGAGCATTGACTGTTGATGGAGATAACGCCAGTGCAAAAAGAACGCTAGGCAATACTGAACGAAAATTACCCACGATAGGCCTTGGCTGCATGGGCCTGTCGGAGTTTTATGGTCCACCCTTGGAGCAGAGCGCCGCGATCAAGCTGCTTCATGAAGCGATAGAACTTGGCGTCGAACACTACGATACTGCTGAAATGTATGGAATTGGCGGCGCGAATGAGACTTTGCTGGGTAAAGCGTTCGCTGACCGCCGTAACCGCGTATTCCTCGCCACCAAGTTCGGTCCGACCCGGGATTTTCAAACCGGTGAGTTCACGGGTCTTGATGGTTCGCGTAAAAATTGTCGGCGGGCCGTTGAAGGTTCGCTGCGTCGCCTGCGCACCGATGTGATTGATCTGTACTACCTGCATCGCGTTGATCCAGCCACACCGATTGAGGAGACCGTAGCCGCGATGGCCGAACTGGTGGTCGAGGGCAAAGTGCGCGCCATCGGTTTGTCCGAAGCATCCGGTGAAACCATCCGGCGCGCGTCCAACATTCACCCGATTGCGGCGGTGCAATCGGAGTACTCCATTTTCAGCCGCGATATCGAAGCCGATGTCATCCCCGCCTGCCTGGAAGTCGGCGCATCGCTGGTGGCCTACTCACCACTGGGCAGAGGCATGCTGACGGGGCGATTCAGGACGGAGACGCTGGGTGAAGGCGACTGGCGATTGACGACCCTCGCTATCAAGGGGAAGCCTGCGCTGCCAACGTGGCGCTCGTTGGCGAAATTGAGGCGTTAGCCTCGACCAGGTCATGCACGCCTGCCCAGGTCGCTCTCGCCTGGGTTATTGGCCGTGGCACACACATAATGGCCCTTATGGGAACGACGAAACTGGAGAACCTCAAATCGAATCTCGGCGCCTACAACGTGGAACTGTCCGATGATGAACAGACGACCCTGGATGCGTTGGCGGATCGGGTGATGGGCGAACGCTACGACGAATGGGGTATGGCAAGCATAAACGGCTGAACGGTTATGCAGCCGTTTTGGATTGCCGGGCGCTTTGATCCTGGTCCTCATAACGGCTGACAATGCCATCAACGCGGATAGCGAAAAGCGGCGTGGCTTCCGCCAGGCTCCAGCCACATCGCTTTTTATTGCCGGTTATGGCGAACATTAGGCGGATTTGTCAAAACCGGGCGATTTCAGTATAAGCCGTGCCTATCCAGCGCGGACTGGTTTGAACTGAAGCCAGTTAATGAACAAAACTTAACAAATCAGATGATGATTGCAGTATAAACAGCGATCTATCCAGCACCACACGATTTGAAACAAGCGGGTCTTCGATTTATGGAAATGGACAAAACTCAATTGCAATGGCTGCTGATTGGCATCGGGATTCTTGTGGTTGTCCTGATTTATATTTGGGCCATGCGATCCCGGATCAAGCAGGGCATCCGCAATCGCCGCCGTCGGCCAGAGCAGGAACCGGCATTGGGAGAAACCGCAGCGCCGTTTGCCGAAGAGGAAGTACAGGCGCATGACTTTGGCGATTTAGGCTATATCACTGCGGATCATCATCTGGCCGACCGGGCGCTGGTAGACGTGGAAATTCGGCCCATCCACCGCGAGCGCCAGACGCCGCCGCCTCCTGAAGTCGTCGAAACCGATGCTGAATCGGAACCCGATTCGCCATTGTGTCCACAACCAACCATCCCACCGCAAATGACAGTCGCTCTGACCGTCATGGCTCCGCCATATTCCCCGTTTCCTGGGGCGCGCATTCAGGCAGTCGCCGAAGAATTAAAGTTTCGCCTGGGCGTCAATGGCCTATTTGAACACTTTCCCGATAGCGATCTTGACGCGGATGCGCCGGTATTCAGTATGGCGCACCTGCGCGAGCCGGGTTCTTTCGATGTGAAAACCATCCATGAACTGAAAACACCCGGTTTGTTGCTGTTCATGAATCTGCCTGGCCCGCTGGAAGGAATCAAGGCGCTCAATGTGTTGGTGCTAACGGCCGATCAATGGGCGCAACGCTTGGGCGGAGTCATTTGCGATGGCCACCGCAACCGGATGACCAATCAGGCGCTGATGCAATTGCGTGAACAAGTCAGTGATCTGGAGCGGCGGCGACGGGCATGGGCGCAATCGCTCTGACGGAAGGAGTACAGCAATGATGATTTCTTCCAAGCTTGAAACCCACATCGCCGGGCTGCGCGATCAGATTAATGAACACAATTACCGCTATTACGTTCTCGACGCCCCAACCCTTCCCGACGCCGAATATGATCGGCTGATGCAGGAATTGCGGGCGCTGGAAGCCGCTCATCCCGAACTCATCACTCCCGAATCGCCAACGCAGCGGGTGGGCGGCAAACCGCTGGCCGGATTCCAGCCGGTGCAGCACACCCAGCCAATGCTGTCGCTGGAAAATGCCTTCAGCACCGAAGACGCTTTGGATTTCGACCGCCGGGTGCGCGAACGCCTGGCCGAACGGTTGGGCGCCGCCGCTGTGATTCATTACACCGCCGAACCTAAACTGGACGGGCTGGCCGTGAGTTTGCGCTATGAACACGGCGTGTTTGTCCGGGGCGCGACCCGTGGCGACGGCCAGACCGGCGAGGATGTCACCGCCAATCTGCGCACTCTTCGTTCGATCCCGCTACGGTTGCGCGGCGAAGGCTGGCCGCGAGTGCTGGAAGTCCGGGGTGAAGTGTTCATGCCGAAAGCCGGATTTGCCCGCTGGAACGCCGTTGCGCAGAACCGTCAGGAGCGCGTTTTCGTCAATCCCCGTAATGCCGCTGCTGGCAGTCTGCGCCAGCTTGATCCGCAAGCGACCGCCGAACGTCCGCTGGACTGGTTCTGTTACGGGCTGGGGACGGTCGAAGATGGCGAACTGCCGGATCGCCACAGCCTGATCCTGGATCGCCTGCAAAGCTGGGGCTTGCGGGTCTGCCCGGAGCGGGAAGTCGTCGAGGGCGTTGCCGGATGTCTGGCCTATCATCAGGACGTACTTAGCCGCCGGGATCGTCTGCCTTATGACATTGATGGCGTGGTGTACAAGGTAGACCGGCTGGACTGGCAGCGCGAACTGGGCTTCGTTTCCCGCGCTCCGCGTTGGGCCATTGCCCACAAGTTTCCGGCGCAGGAAGAATTAACCGTCGTCGAAGCGATTGAGGTGCAAGTCGGGCGCACCGGCGCAATCACCCCGGTAGCGCGGCTCAAGCCGGTGTTCGTGGGCGGCGTCACCGTCACCAACGCCACCTTGCACAACGCTGACGAAGTGGCCCGCAAGGATGTGCGGGTCGGCGATACCGTGATCGTGCGCCGGGCTGGCGATGTGATTCCCGAAGTGGCTGGAGTGGTTTTCGACCGCCGTCCCGCCGGGTCGCAGCCCTTCGTCATGCCGGAAAGCTGTCCGGTGTGCGGTTCGCAGATTATTCGACCAGAAGGCGATGCAGTGGCGCGTTGCATCGGTGGTTTAAGCTGCCGCGCCCAGCGCAAGGAAGCCATTCGCCATTTCGCCTCGCGCCGCGCTCTGGATATTGAGGGGCTGGGCGACAAGCTGGTGGATCAACTGGTGGAGCGGGATTGGGTGCGCGATCCCGCTGACTTGTATGCGCTCAACGCAGCGAGTCTGGCGAGTCTGGAGCGCATGGGTGATAAATCGGCATCCAGGCTGGTCGAGACGCTGGAACAGAGCAAGACCACTACGCTGGCGCGATTTCTGTACGCGCTGGGCATTCGCGAAGTCGGCGAAGCCACTGCGCTCACTCTAGCGGGACACTTCGGAACCTTGGAAGCGGTGATGAACGCCGATCCTGATCAGTTGCAACAGGCCCCGGATATTGGCCCGGTCGCCGCGGCGGCGATCCGCGCCTTTTTCCAGGAGTCGCATAATCAGGATGTGATCCAGCGCTTGCAAACTGCCGGAGTTCACTGGCCGGAAGCCGCCGCGAAGCCGGTGACTGAACAACGGCTGGCCGGTAAAAGCTTCGTGCTGACCGGAACGCTGGAATCACTGAGCCGCGATCAGGCGGCGGATCAATTGCGGGCGCTGGGCGCGAAGGTGGCGGGCAGCGTGTCGAAAAAAACCGACTATGTGGTCGCAGGCCGCGATGCGGGATCAAAGCTGGTTAAGGCGCGGGAATTGGGCGTCACTGTGTTGAACGAGACTGAACTGCTGGCGTTGCTAAATCAAAGCGGCTGAAAAAAACCGCTCCCCCGCGCCTTGCGCACCGGGAGCGGCCCTGAATTTAATTTCAGGACTTTCGCTTCGGGTTCAAAAACCGTTCGGGGTGAGCCTGTCGAACCCCATTTTACCGATGCATGCCCTTCGACAGGCTCAGGGCGAACGGATGGAGCGAAAGCCCTAAATTTAATTGACTTTCTTCTCTTCCGGCTTGCTGTCCTTGGCCGGTTCCGGGGTAGGAACCGCAGTGGGCTTGGCGGCCCCGACCTGAATCTCCTTGATCTCGATCTTCGCGCCCGCTTTCAGTTTTTCCAGATAGTCATTGATGGTCTTGCTTTGCAGCATTTGCCCGATTTGCGGGGTCAGCTCCTCCAATGAAGGCGGGGTGCTTCGCGGGTGTCTTCCAGCAGGATGACGTGCCAGCCAAACGGGGTTTGCACCGGCGTTTCGCTGTACTTGCCTTTTTCCAGCTTGGCAACCGCCTGGGCGAACGGCGGCACCATCATATTCGGTGCAAACCAGCCCAGATCGCCGCCTTTAGCCGCGGAACTATCGCTGGATTTGGCCTTGGCCAGTTCAGCAAATTTGCCGCCCTTCTTCAGTTCAGCGATGACTTCCTTGGCCTTGTCCTCGGAGTCCACCAGGATATGGCTAGCCTTGTACTCATTGCCTTTCATCGCGGCAATAGCGGTTTCATACTCCTTCTTGATCATCTCCTCGCTGGGCGCATTCGCGCTCAGCATCTTGCGCACCATTGTGCTGGCCAGCAGATTGCGCTGAACCATTTCCAATTGTTGCTTGAACTGCGGATCCTCCGCCAGCTTTTGCTTGCCCGCTTCCTGCACCAGCAACTCTTCCAGCACCAGTTGCTCAATCAGAGTTTTACTGGCTTCCGGCGAATCTACTTTAGTTTTGCCGCGCAGTTGCTGAGCATATTGACTGAAGGCGGCTTTCGAGATTGGGACGCCGTTGACCGTCGCCACCGGGTCGGGAACAGTGAACGCTGCTGTTGGCGCAGCGGGAGCGGTTGCTGTTGGCGCAGCAGGAGCGGTTGCTGTTGGCGCAGCAGGAGCCGCTTCGGGCTTTTTCTCTTCGGCAGCCAGCGCCGCGCCAGATAACAGCAGCGATGAAGACAGGGCCAGCAAGGGGAAGGTCAATGCAGTCAGTTTTTTCATACGGGATTTCCAAAGGTTAGGCCAGGTTTTAAGAGTCAGGACGTTACTGCTTCCGGGGTTCGCGCCTGAATGCTGAGGGCATGAATTTCCCGTTGCATAAGATCGGCCACCGCCGCATTCACCAGACGGTGGCGCTGAATCAGGGATTTGCCAATAAAGGCGGCGGCGGTGATATGAACGGTAAAGTGACCGCCTTCCCGCGCTCCGGCATGGCCGATATGGGCCGCGCTGTCATCCACGATTTCCAGGTATTCGGGTTCAAGCGCGGCGCGCAACCGCTGTTCGATCAAGGCGACTCGATCTGTCATGCGGGCAACACCTTGCGGAAGGGAAACACTTCGACCGCAGTAAATACGCCAGCGGTCACATAAGGATCGGCATTCGCCCACGCTGTCGCCTCTTCCAGCGTCGGAAATTCAATCACCATCAGACTGCCCTGAAAACCGGCCGCCCCGGATCAACGCTGTCAATCGCGGGCAACGGCCCGGCCAGAATCAGCCGACCCTCCGCCAGCATTGCGTTGAGTCGTTCCAGATGAGCGGGACGAACCGCCAGGCGCCGATCCAGACTGTTCGGCGCGTCGCGGCCAAGAATGGCGTACAGCATGATCAAGACTCCTTCGGTGGTAAATCATCGCTTTTGATATGGCGGCTTATATAAAGCGCCTGCGCCAGCACAAAGAGTAGGGTCAGCCCCAGCATTCCGAATAACTTAAAATTGACCCAGGTGTTTTCATCAAAGGTAAACGCCACATAAAGATTAGCCAGGCCTATCGCCAGGAAGAAAGTAGCCCATGCGAACGTGAGCTTGACCCAGACCGGGGCCGGGAGTTCCAGTTGTGTACCCATCATGCGTTCCAGCAGGGTCTTGCCGCCAATGAGGCGGCTGCCGATAAAAGCGGCGGCGAATAGCCAGTTAACCACGGTGGGTTTCCATTTGACAAAGTTGGGATCGTGAAAAATCAGCGTTGCGCCGCCCAGAACCAGCACCAGCCCGGCGGTAAACAGCGGCAACTTTTCAATCCGGCGCTGGCGCAGCCAGGTCCAACCCAGTTGCGCCAGAGTCACCGCGATCAATACGCCGGTGGCGACATAGATATCCGCCAGTTTATAAGCGACAAAGAACAGGACAATGGGCAGGAAATCAAACAGCAGTTTCATAGCGGAAGGACATGGCAGGCGGGCAAAAGAAAGGCGGCCCTGCGGTCGCCGTCTTGACCGGACCGCGCCGGGCTGGCAAGTTGCCGCCCCGAACTGATCCGTAGCTTCGAGAATATAAGGCCATGAGCCGTTTTTACAAATTCATCCGGTTAATCCGCAGCCACGGCTGATTAGTCAAGCCGTGGAACAATTGCGCGGCGGCGCGGTGCTGGTTTATCCCACCGATTCCAGTTATGCGCTGGGTTGCCAATTGGGCGACAAAACGGCGGCGGAACGCATTCGCCATATCCGCCAAACCGACCGTCATCATAATTTCACCCTGGTCTGCCGCGATCTGGCCGAGATTGCCACCTATGCCAAGGTGGACAATCGCCGTTATCGGCTACTCAAGGCGACGACGCCGGGGCCGTTTACCTTTATCCTGCAAGCGACCCATGAAGTGCCGCGCCGGTTGCAGCATCCCCGCCGCAAAACCATTGGCATCCGGGTGCCCGACAACGCCATCGTTCGCGCCCTGCTTAGCGAACTCAGTGAACCGATCATGAGCTGTACCCTGATCCTTCCCGGCGATGAGTGGCCGCTGCACGATCCTGAAGCGATTGAAGAGCGCCTGCGCAATCAGGTGGATTTAATCATTGACGGCGGTTCTGGCTTGCGCGAACCGACCACGGTGATCGATCTGACCGACGACGCCCCGCAATTAATCCGTCAGGGATTAGGCGACGCCAGTCCCTTTCTCTAGTCCACGCCGTGAACGGCTGCGTATAATCCGCCCATGACCGAACTCAATACGATACAACTGCTGATCATTCTGGCCCCGCCGCTGCTGCTGGCGATTACTTTGCACGAAGTCGCGCATGGCTGGGTGGCGCTGCTGTGCGGCGACCCCACGGCCCAATCGCAACGCCGACTCAGCCTCA
>JAAUTD010000157.1 GCA_012031845.1 Synechococcaceae cyanobacterium SM1_2_3 | reverse complement strand
GAGTAAACGCCCCGGATCGCGCCGCCTTCGCCGCTGCGTGTAGCTTGGTCGATCATCCCGCCACTGCCCAGCACTCGCCCGCGCCGCCGCCCGCCATCGTGTTCCAACTTCGGATCCGACCGGCCCGGCCTTCGTCGATCAGTCGCGCATCGGCAAACTGGCGCGGGTTTTTGTCGTACAAACCCTGTTGATCGGTGAGGATGACGTACAACTCGGCCTCGACCAGATTCGCGACCAGCGCCCCTAGCGTGTCGTTATCGCCAAAGCGGATTTCCTCAAACGCCACCGTGTCATTTTCGTTGATCACCGGCACGACCCGCAGCCGCAGCAGAGTTCGTAACGTGGTGCGGACATTGAGATAACGCTGGCGGTCGGCGGCGTCCTCGTGGGTCAGCAGGATTTGCGCGGTCTGGATGCCGTGGCGCTCGAACGCCGATTCCCACGCCTGCACCAGCCCCATTTGCCCCACTGCCGCCGCCGCTTGCAAATCGGAAAGCGCAGTCGGGCGCTGGCTCCAGCCCAGTCGCCGCATTCCTTCCGCGACCGCGCCGGAAGTCACCAGCAGCAATTCCCGCCCGGCGTGATGCAGTTCCGCCATTTGCGCAACCCAGGCGTCAATCGAAAAATTGTCGAGTCCCTGACCATCGTTGGTGATCATCGCGCTGCCGATCTTGACCACCCAGCGTTGGGCCGCGCCCAACTGTTCACGAGTCTTGTGGCTGAACATCGTCGGCTTTAACCTCCGTCTGCGCCGCTGTTTCCGCCTGCTGCCGTTGTTCCAATCGCTCCATCACCGCGTAGATCAAGGCTTCTGTGCCCGCGCCAGACAGGGCGGAAATTTCAAACATGGGGCCAGTCCAGTCCAGCGCCGCGACAATCTCCGCCGTTCGCGCCGCTTGCTGCTCTTCCGGCAACAAATCCACTTTGTTCAACACCAGCCAGCGTTCGCGCCCGGCCAGATCGGCGCTGTATTTCGCCAGCTCGCCGAGAATCACTTCGACATCGCGCACCGGATCGCCGCTGTCGCTGTAGGGCGAAACATCCACCAGATGCAGCAATAAACGAGTGCGGGACAAATGCCGCAGAAATTGAATGCCCAGTCCCGCGCCTTCCGCCGCGCCTTCAATCAGGCCGGGAATGTCGGCCATGACGAAGCTTTTCAGCATCCCCACCCGCACCACGCCCAAATTGGGATGCAAGGTGGTGAAAGGATAATCCGCCACCTTGGGCCGGGCGGCGGACACGGTGCGGATCAGGGTGGATTTGCCCGCATTGGGCATTCCCAGCAAGCCGACATCGGCGATCACCTTCAATTCCAGCCGCAAGTTGCGAGTTTCGCCCGGCGTCCCCGGCTTGAACTGGCGCGGAGCGCGGTTGGTGCTGCTTTTGTAGCGGGTATTGCCGAGGCCGTGAAAACCGCCTTGCGCCACCAGTAACCGCTGGCCTGATTTAACCAGATCGCCGATCAGTTCTTCGGTATCGGCGTCGTAGGCCACGGTGCCGACCGGAACCACAATGTTCAAATCGGCCCCGCTGCGCCCGGTGCAATCTGCGCCCATGCCTTTTTGTCCCGATTCGGCGCGGAAGGCGCGAGTAAAGCGGTAATCGGCCAGCGTATTCAGTTCGGCGTCGGCCACCAGATAGATGCTGCCGCCGTCGCCGCCGTCGCCGCCATCCGGTCCGCCAAATGGAATATATTTTTCCCGCCGGAAACTGACGCCGCCATCGCCGCCATTGCCGGCTTCAACCTGAATAATCACTTCATCAACAAATTTCATCATGCTTTCCTTGAATCCGGGGCAAAACAAAAGCCCCAAGCGGGGCTTCTGGCCTGACCGAATGCCGGATTCGGTTCACTGCACCGGCTGAATTCTCACATACTTGCGGTTATGCGGCCCTTTGGTCTCAAAGACCACATGACCCTCCGCTTTGGCGAACAGGGTGTAATCCGTGCCGCAGCCGACATTCTCGCCCGGATAAAACCGGGTGCCGCGCTGCCGGATGATGATGCTGCCCGCCCGCGCCAGTTGCCCGCCATAGAGCTTGACGCCCAGGCGTTTTGATTCCGAGTCGCGACCGTTGCGGCTGCTGCCGCCTGCCTTTTTATGTGCCATGTTTGATTCAATCCTGAACGTGGGTTAGCCCGCCGAAGCGGTTCAGAGGCCGCTGATGCCGCCGATCTGAAGCTCGGTATACGATTGGCGGTGACCCTGGGTCTTGCGATAGTGCTTGCGGCGACGAAACTTGACGATCAGCACCTTCGGCCCGCGCCCCTGCGATTTGACGGTCGCGCTCACCCGGGCGCCATCAATATAGGGCGCGCCGATTTTGACCTGGTCGCCGTCGGCGATCATCAGCACCGTATCGAATTCCACGGAGGCCCCTTCTTCCACTTCGAGCTTTTCGACCTTGAGGGTTTCGCCCTCAGTGACCCGGTATTGCTTGCCCCCGGTTTTAATGACTGCGTACATTTGCTGCATCTCCAAACGGACTGATTCGGTCCCGACTAAAGGGTGAAGATTCTAGTCGCGCATCTGGTTGAGGTCAAACCTATTTCCATTCCAGATCATGGCCCTGCTGAAGCCCTTGCCTTGACCCTGCCGCAGTCAATCCGTAGCATGGCGGGCGTTTTCTCCCAAGCTGCCAGTCTCTATGGATATTGAACGAATCCGCGCACCCATCGCGGACGATTTACAGGCGGTCAACGCGCTCATCCGCCAACAATTGCATTCCGATGTGGTGTTAATCAACCAGTTGGCCGCTTACATCATTGACAGTGGCGGCAAGCGATTGCGTCCGGTCGCGGTGCTATTGGCGGCGCAAGCCTGCGGCTATGGCGGCGCTGATCACATTGTCGCCGCCGCGATTGTCGAATTCATCCATACCGCCACCTTGCTGCATGATGATGTGGTGGATGAATCCAGTCTGCGGCGTGGACGAGAAACCGCGAATGCAATTTGGGGCAATCAAGCCAGTGTGCTGGTGGGCGATTTTCTCTACTCGCGGGCGTTTCAGATGATGGTCGGCATCAGCAGTCTGCGGATTATGGAGATTCTGGCTGACACCACCAATACGATTGCCGAAGGCGAAGTCCTGCAACTGCTCAATTGCCACGATCCTGAAACGACTGAAGAACGCTATATGGCGGTGATTCACTGCAAGACCGCCAAACTGTTTGAAGCCGCCGCGCAATTGGGCGCGGTGCTGGCGGAATGTCCGTCGCACGAAGAGCAGGCGCTGGCTCGCTATGGTCTGCATCTGGGCACGGCGTTTCAGTTGCTGGATGACGTGCTGGATTACAGCGCTTCCAGCGCCGAACTCGGCAAAAGCATCGGCGATGACCTGGCCGAGGGCAAACCGACCTTGCCGCTGATTCACGCCCTGCGCCACGGTACGCCGGATGAGAGGCGGATTATCCGTGAAGCGATAGAACACGGTGGGTTGGACCAGATTGACATTGTGACCCGAACTATTGAGTCCACCGGCGCACTGGACTATACTAGCAATCTTGCTGTCGAAGAGGCCGGAAAGGCGATTGCCCATCTGGCAATGCTTAGGGATTCCCCCGCCAAGGAGGCGCTGATCAGTTTAGCCCGTTTCGCAGCCCATCGTCGTTATTAGTTTTTCCCCGCGTCGGGGTGTAGCTCAGCCTGGTAGAGCACTGCCTTCGGGAGGCAGGAGTCGCAGGTTCAATTCCTGTCACCCCGACCAAATCTTTCAATCACTTACCCGTGATTTTCCTCTTGGCCTTTTGGGGTTGCGTGACGGGTTCGTGACGCACGATCCAGAATCCCTACCGCCGCCCGGATGTTCTCTGGCGCCAAGTGCGCATAGCGCTCGGTCATCACGATGCTGCTGTGTCCCAACAGGTCGCGGACTTCGGCCAGAGCGACCCCGGCGCTGACCATCCAGGCCGCGCAGGTATGCCGCAAGTCGTGAATGTGGAAATCCACCAGTCCGGCTTTTCGACACGCGGTATCGAAGGAACGCCGGACACTGGCGATGCGTATTCCGTCCGTATCACAGAAAACCCACGATGACGCCGCGCAATGGGTCGCCCGAAACCGGGCGCGATGAATCAACGCGGCTCGTGCCGTGGCATTGAGCGGGATGCTTCGCCGCTTGCCGCTCTTGGTGTGGATCGCCGCCAAATGAAGAAGGTTGGCGGAAAAATCGACCCGTGACCACTCCAGACCGAGCAACTCGCCTTTTCTCATGCCGGTATGGAGCGCCAGCCGGATAAATTCCGGCAAGTAGGCGGCGGCTTTGGGTTCCGCTTCGGCGGCGGCAATCAGGCTCTGCGCTTCATCCGTATTTAACCAACGGACCCGGCCTTCGGGTTCGGGCAAGGTGCGCCCGTTCACGGGATTGCTCGCCGTCCAACTCCATTCACGCACTGCATAGTTCAAGGCCGCTGATAACAGGCGCAATTCCTTATTAATCGTGGCGGGCTGTATGCCTGCGGCTTGCCGCTGCTGAATATAACCGCGAATATCTATCGCGGTCAGACCGTCCAGCGTGCGCCCGGTGAAAAACGGATACAGTTGCTTGACGCTGTACCGGTCGCGTTCGGCGCTGCGCTTGTGGCTTTGGGTTTCCTGCAAGTAATTCAACATCAGCTCGTCAAAGGTATGCGTTGGCGGCGCGTCCCAGTGTTTTTCCTGATAGGCCGCCAGTCGCCATTTGGCTAAGAGCGCCTCGGCGTCCTTGCGGTTGGCAGTTTGAGTACTGCGGCGAGTTCTCTGGCCGCTTGGGTCGGTGTAGCTGGCCCACCAGTAGGGTGAATCGCCGCGCTGGTACAGGCCGTCTTGGTCTTTTCGCTTGGGCATCTTCCGTTGTCTCCGGCTATCCGCCCCACGCCGCTATTAGCATAGGTCACGGTCTGGCATTCAATCCACTGCGTCACGGCGCTACTGGGGATCAAAAGGCGGCTCCCGGCTCTGACGCTCGGCAATTCACCCTTTTCAATCAACCTGCGCACGGTGCGGGGGCTAATGCCGCCCAACTGGCGGGCGACTTCCTCAAGATTCCAGAGCAGCATCAATCTTTCCTTATAGCGCCAATTCGCCAATGGGCACGTCAAACCTTTGTGGGTTCTGTGCGTGTGTCGCCGCTAAAAACTGGGTCGCCATATTCATCAGCGGGTCGTCGTCCAGATCTGGCGCTATCGGTTCCGCTTCGGGCCAATGATTCGCCAGCCAGCAGGCGTCAAATTTTTCAAGCGCGGCTTTCATCTCATCTCGGCCTTCTTCAAGCTGCCAATAAGTTGGCTCCACTATCTCGACCTCATAAGGCTCAATGGTCTGCACAAAGATAAAAACAACGCTGCGGCTTTGGCTGATGTGCTGATAGAAGGCGGCGGATAGCAGATAGTGATAATCCGCGATGGTTTTTAGAATCGTCGCAATATCCCTCGTTGTTTTAAGCTCAATAACCTGCCGCTTGGCTTCGTTGTGAATGTCCAGTCGCGCCTTTAAGGGCATGAGTCCATCAGCGCGGGGTTTAACAATCGTCCGCTCTTTCCTGCCATACCTTAAAAGTTTGCGGGCTTCGTTATCGTAGTGCAGGGCGTCTGCAATCGCCTGGGCGCGTTCAAGCTCGGCGGGTTTGATAATCGTCAATCCGTACTGATTCAGTTGCGCATATCTCACCTTTCCTGCCTTGCTGCGGCGGTCGTAGTCCGCAACCAGAAACTCGTTATCAAAGTCGTGCGGGTTCAAGGTTAGGCAATGTACCAATGTTCCCAATTTCAGCGCGTCGCTCGGTGCTTCGGCTTTGCGGTCGGGGTCAAGGTATTGTCGCCAGCAATTCGCCGGTGATTGCAGCATCGCTATTAAGCGGTGGCTACTGATGGCGGGAATGTCCTGATATTGGCGGTTATTCATAGCGATTCTTCCTCGAAAAAAGAGCCGTCCTTGGCGCGTACAGGATTAGTCGGCTTCTTTCTCGGCTTCTTTCTTTTTCGCTTCAATCAGCCGAATAAAATTAGGGTCGTAATGAATCTGGCGGAAAGAAGCGATAGCTTCTGCATATTTACCTTCCGCCACGACTTCAAACTGAACGGCGAAATAGCCTTTACCGTTGCCCTTGCTGGTGCGGCCATTCATTTCTGCCCTGAGGGTCTTGCCTAGCAGGGTTTCGCCTTTAAGACGATAGGCGCGGCGCAATTCCTCGAACTGGTCTAGGCTCTCGGTCTTGAACAGAATGGAAGAAAGAACGCCGTCCGGATCAACAAACAGAACAGCTAACCATTTCTGGCGCGGATAGCCAAAGTATTCCCCTTCGCTGATTTGAGCGCCGATTAACTCCATGTCAATTTTCTTGCCGCGCATGGTTGAAGCGCCGATTTTGAATTGCCCTGATTGGCAATCGCTACGCCATTGGCGTACAGACTCCGCCATAATCTGACCGGGTTCTAACTGCGTGATGTCGTCCAGTGCTATTTCATGACCCATTTTCATTTAACCGGCCATTGCGGGCCGGTTCCTTGTGGTTAGCGGTGAAGGTTAGGGGTGTTGTTGCTGCTGAATACAGGGTGATGCAATTCAATAAAGCCTCTGTGCCCTGTGCAGTCTCTCAAGAGGTTATTCCAGCGGATTCTTAACCGGGTATCTGCCAGCAATGCGGCAAGCGCAACGATGGGCGTTGCTGCGGGGATTTCTAGCCAGTAGTGCGGCGTTCTGACTTTGATTTCATCACGCATAGCCGTAACCCTGTACGTTGCTGCCGTGGGTGGACGCTTCGTAGGCTTTGAAGTTGACATAATCAACGCCTTCGGGACTGTCTAGCCATGCCTCAAAAGCTCGTTGCTCAGCGTCGCTGTTCTCGCTCCAAGCCAGGTCTTCAAGAATCTCTTGCAATGTCATATCGCGTTCATTCATGCTTGTAGCTCTTTCGGTAGGGTTGTTCGGGCCGCTCTCGTTGCTATCAACAACGAAAGCGGCTTTTATTTATGCGCAAACTTCGCGCAGGGTCTCGGTGTAGTGCTTGGGTTCTGGCGCGGTGAAGGGGTCGCTATAGCGGTTGAATAAAAACCGCTCCATTGCCCGTTCTGTTGCATCCTCAAACTTTTGCACCGTGGCGTTCTGGCAGATTTCCTCTGCGAGACTGCGAATCGTCGCCTCTGATAACAGGTCGGTCATGTCATAACGCTTCCAAGCCGGGCCGATGTTTGCCAGTCCGTGAATGTCATAAAAAACCTGACCCTTCTTTGCGACTTGCTTAATGACTATGACGTTATGAATGATGGGATAACCACTGTCCCATTCATAATCGGTTTCAACGTCCATCGTTTCGCCGAATATCTCGGCCTTGCTGTTGCGAGTGTCAATCATGGGTATTGCTCCAAGTGGTTGCGCCACTCCTTGGCGCGGTGTGAAGGGGATTAGGCGGCGATTTGTCCGGCTTTGATGCCGTCCGAATAGCCAATCTCATAAGCGGCTTTTAATCCGTCGCTGACTTTTATCTTTCCTACGCCAATCGCGGTTTCAATCTCCTGCAAGGGCGTTGCTATTTTCTTGCGGGCATTCTTTACCTTGGCTTCCTGAAACTGGCGGGCTGCTGCCGCTTCGACTTCTGCCTTGGCGTCGGCTTCATCTTGGGCGGCTTTTGCCTTGGCTTCGGCTTCCCGCTTCTGCCGCTGCTCTTCCTCGTCAACCTGGCGCTGGCGCTCGTCCAATTCCCGCTGTGCGGCGGTAATCCGGGCCGCTTCCGCTTCTTGCGCCTTGCGGATTGCTGCCGCTTCCTCGTCGGCTTTTGCCTTGGCTTCGGCTTCTATCCGTGCCTGGGCGGCTTTGCGCTCTTCCTCCTGCTGACGCAACCGGGCCAATTCTTCCCGCTCGGCTTTGATGTGCGCCTGTTCGGCTTCGGCTTCCATCTGCTGGCTTAACAAGATGATTAAGGCGGCGCGGGTTTCGTCCTGGGCGGCTTTCGCTTCCGGCATAAACTCGGCAAAGTCATCCGGCGCTAATTCCATCGCTGCCAGTTGTTCAATGATTAAGCGCGTGTCATCGGCGCACTGATTAACGGCGGCGGTGTAATGATTGCGAATCGCGGCAATGCGGGCTTGTATTGCGGCAATGCGGGCGGCTTCGGCGCGTTCCTTGGCCGCTTTCTCCTCGACCTTGCGGGTTTCCTCGGCTTTAATCTGCTGGTCTATGGGTTCTTCAATCGCCAGCAATTCAGCCGTAATCCGCTTGGCTTCCTCGTCAATCAATCGGGTTCTTTCCAGCGCCGGGGCTTTGATTTCCTTGCGCAACTTCTCAAGTCCAATCCGATAACTACGAACTTCGGCGCGGGCTTCGCGGGCGTCGCTCATTCCCTTGGTCGTCTGCACGTCAAAGACGGTGCAGTATTTGTTTTTCAATTCCGCCAATGCGGCGGCGGTCTCGTTGTATTCGGCGATCTGCATATCCATCTCGGTTAATCTCTAAGCCATTAAGGGTTGTAGGGTGTGGCCGGTGGGTTGACAGTTTTTTACTTGCCGCCTCAATCCACCACAAAGAGCAAGTCCAGCCAAATACATGAACCACATAAAAATTATAGCTAAAGATAAATTTTATATCAATAGATATAAGTAGACGGGCAAAAAACCGCCCACGAAGGGC
>JAAUTD010000156.1 GCA_012031845.1 Synechococcaceae cyanobacterium SM1_2_3 | reverse complement strand
GGCGGCTCGGGCGCGACCATCTCCGTACGCGCGACCGGAGTCGGGGATATTGACGGCAACTGGCGCAAGCACTGGGCTGGGCGGCGCTGGCGTCAGATTGGGAGTCGCGGCGGCGGAAGACGTTGCTGGTGATGGATCGGCAGCGGTTGGCGGACTGGGCGGCGCTGCCAGAAAAGCGGGTGGTGACGCTGGCGGCGGCGCGCTGCCGCCCTCCTTGAGGCGGTTCAGCGTTTCAATCAGGGCGGGGTAGCTTTCCTGGCCGTCATTCTCGGTGCGCTCGACTTCGCCCAGCATGGTGCGGATAGCGTCCACCATCGCCAGCAGGGCGCTGGCGATT
Organism: Synechococcaceae cyanobacterium SM1_2_3; assembly: GCA_012031845.1. Classification (GTDB taxonomy): domain Bacteria; phylum Pseudomonadota; class Gammaproteobacteria; order Competibacterales; family Competibacteraceae; genus Contendibacter. Next base: position 8,280 of record JAAUTD010000156.1, on the reverse strand, counting down.
TCCTGGCTGAAACTGAGCTTGCCGTCCCGCAGCAGCGACAGCAGGTTTTCGCCGGCATGGGCCACTTTTTCGAGGTTGCCGAAACCGAGAAAACCGCAGGTGCCCTTCACGGTGTGAATGGTGCGAAAGATGCTGGCGAGCGTGTCCCGATCACTGGGATTCTGCTCGAGCATCACAAATTTGGTATCAAGCTGATCCAGACCTTCGAGGCTTTCGGTCAGGAATTCCTTGATGATTTCGTCCATGTCGGCGTCGGTGGCGTGGAGGATCGTGCTGGCTGTTGCCTGGATGGAGAGTTAAGCGGCTAACCGTCCCGTTCAAATAACCTTGTAGAGCTTATACGAAAATAATTCTTTGCGGGAATCGGTTATGGATTCAGAGGGATTCAGAACCGAACCGCGAGCCATAGCGCCGATCAGGGCGATTATTCCAGACGTAGCCACGCTGAACATGGTTGAATTCTCGCTCAGAATCAAGCCACCCCACCGCCGGGCGGCCAAGACGCCAAGGCTTGAATCGGGGTCGGGTGAACGGCTTCGTTGGGCGACAGGTAATTTCAACCCAGCGATACCATATAAAATTAATATGCATTTCCTTCATAACGCACCATATCGCCATCAAAACTTAGATTGAAGTATTGCTCTTCTTCATCTTCAATGTGTATATACCCGCCTGGCTCTATGAATGGCGCCAAGGTTTCAAATAGCTTGCAAAGCTCATCATTAATTCTGTCCATATCCCCCTTGCCAATAGAAACAATACCCTCTTTTCTTTCAACTGCGTATAGCTTCTTTTGAAAAAAGGAGGCGAGGTCTGGCTGGGATAGCAAATCATTCAAATACAATTGATCTCCATAGTAGGGAATGGTATTTGATGTGTATGCGGATTTAATTGCCTGATATGCCTGTTCCAACCTGTCTTCAGCAATAATCACTCTTGCGTCAGTCATCCACGCGGCGATACTCATATCGTTTCCTCTCTGGATTTATCTAGGGTTTTGGTAAGTGGCTCAACAAACCAAGCTGACCGATAACGCACAGACGCTGACCTTTAGCCGCGTGGTTGCCAGGAGTCGAGCGCGTTGTCCGGTCCAGCGCCCGGTTAAGCCGTCCCCATCCACAACAGCCTGAATCTTCAAAATACCGCGTCACGGTCTGGCGTCACTGACGGATCAACTTGCGATCTTTCCCGCCGCCGCCTTACCCCTGCTTGTCCCCTCTGTATGATAATTTTTTGTATCGCCAATCGCCAATCGCCAGAATCAACGCGACTTTCGCAACGAGCAGACTTTTGGCCTTCTTGGGTATCGCCGCTTGTTCCGCACCCAGAACCCGGCTCTCAAGCTTTTTATCGCCCGACGGCTTCTTCCGCCAACCTTGCCCGAAACAGGGCATTGAGCGGTTCCGGGTCTGATTTGGCCATTGTCGGCGTCAGGGCGGCAGGTCCAGCCGCCAGTCGGGCCAGTTCGGTTTTGATCCAGTCGCTCAGAACCGGAATGCGCGGCCCCCAGGCCAGTTCTTCGCCGCTTTGCTTGAGCCACAGCAAGTGTTCTATGGCGTCGCGCAACTCACCAGACGGGAGCAACGTCTCCACCAGTTCGCGGAACGGCGTCGGCACGACACCGCGGCCGCTTTCCAGCCAGCGCACCGCCAGCAACGGGCGCAGCACATACAGATATTTTTTCAGTCGCACCTGCTCGCCTTGCAGGTAAACCCGGTCATTGCCCCGCGCCATGCGCAGGTAGTGCCAGGCGCAACCGATTGGGGAGTAGCAGGTGGGCGTCAACATCTGCATTGCCTCCCGGAATCCCGCTTGCGCCCGATAGACCAGGGGTGAATGCAGCCACTCGAACAGGGGCGGGTTGGATTTGACGCATCAATTGCAGCGCCTTGCGCAAGTCCCAGCCATTGATGTCGAACACATCCTCAATGGGACGCTCGATTACGTCGCGGCGATTTTCCAGATCAATGCTCAGATACCAGTCCCGAGGACGGATATAAATGAAACGCACGTCAAAATCGCTGTCCGGCGAGGCGAAACCCCAGGCGCGACTCCCCGATTCACAGGCGTACAGTATCCGCACTGTCTCAGTCCGTTCGATGGCTGCCAAACGTTCCAGAATGATCGCGCCAGCGTCATCCGGTTTAATACGGAGTTCGGGCATCGGGTAATAATCCGTGCGATGCTGTAATGGCATGAAGCATGATCGACCACTGAGAACACGCCAGCGGACGTCCGCCGATAATACGATTTTGCATTGGAGGCATTCTCATTGGGCTGTGGATGAGCCGTTATCCGTTTGGAGTTTTGGTCTGATATTTCAATTTAGGACACCACGCTGGTAATGTCCAAAAATGGGTCATTCACCAAGTCAGGAGAGGCGCTTGTCCACCAGAAACACCCGTAAAACGGGCATCCAGCTCGCTGCAACAGGGACTATAAAATGGGCGCCACTCCTCAAGGCGAAAGCCCTGTCAACATCTACAATAGCAATTTTCCACGGGCCTGCCGCATGACTGTCCACGCGCTGAAATCCATGTTTAATCCCGGCTCCATCGCCGTGATCGGGCGCGATCCGCAGGATGACTCGTCGGCCGCGCTGCTGGTGCGCAATCTGATTGACGCCGGATTCAAGGGCGCGGTACTGCCGGTCAATCCCCATCGCCACACGGTATCCGGCGTACTGGCCTATCGCCGGATCGCCAGTCTGCCCGAAACTCCCGATCTGGCCATTCTCACCACGCCATTGAGTGAAAGCGTTGATCTGATTAGCGATCTGGGGGCCAAAGGCACGCAAGCGGCGCTCCTGATCAGCCAGGAGCCCGACGGCCAGGATAACGCGGCCCTGCAACAGCGCATTCTGAGCGCCGCACAATCCTGTGGGCTGCGAATTCTGGGGCCGGATCGGCTGGGCATGGCCATCCCCGCCCGCCGCCTTAACGCCACCGTCAGCCGGACGCCGCTGATTCAAGGCGCAATCAGCGTCGTTACCCAATCCTCCACCATGATGCACGCCATTATTCACTGGGGGCATTTGCGCAACATCGGTTTCTCGCATCTGATTTCGCTGGGCGATCAATGGGATGTGGACTGTAGCCATCTGCTGGACTATCTGGCCCGCGAGGCGCAGACCCGCGCCATCCTGCTTTACCTGGAGAACATTGCGAATCCCCGGCAATTCCTTTCGGCGGCGCGGGCGGCGGCGCGGGTCAAGCCCGTGATTGTGCTGAAGCCGCATACCACCCGCGAAGATCGGATTGATGAAGCGATCTTCGACGCCGCCATTGGTCGGGTGGGATTGTTGCGGGTTGACAGCATGGAACACTGGTTTAATGCGGTAAAGGCGCTGGCGCTCAGCCAGCCGCTTCCCAAGGATCGCCTGTTCATTCTGGGCAATAGCCGCAGCGTGGGTCTGGTGGCTGGCGATCTGTTGACCCGCGCTGGCGGCCAGTTGGCTGCGCTCAGTCCATCCGCCCGCGAGCAACTGGGGCCACTGATCCCCGCCGGGTATGCGCTGGAAAATCCGGTGGATCTGGGGGATCGCGCTGGCTTTGCGACCTACGACCGGGCGCTGGATCTGTTGCTACAGGACCGGGCGGCAGCGGCCTGCTGATTGTTCATGTGCCTATTTTTCCCGATCTGGATCAGGAAATTGCGCGGGCCATTGTCGGTCGCGCGCCCGCAGCCGCCGCCCGATCATGGTCAGTTGGGTGGGAGCCACTGGCAGTTCCCCGGCCTGGCAAGCCTTTCAGCAGGCCGGGATTGCGACCTATCGCACCCCGGAAGAAGCGGTCTGGTCCTGTCTGCGGCTGGCGGAATATGCGCGTAATCAGGCGCTCTTGATGGAAACGCCGTCCTCTGTGCCCGAGGCGTTCACCCCGGATCTGGCCGCGCCGTCAGGTGATCGCCGCTGCGCTGGCGACCGGCCAGGACCCGCTGAATGTGCAGTCCACCCGCGCGCTGCTGGCGGCTTATCAAATCCCGCTGGTGAACACCCGCTTTGCCGCCACGGCTGAGGAAGCGGCGCAGGTGGCGAACGAACTGGGCGGGCCGGTCGCCCTGAAGATCTTTTCTCCCCAGATCGCCAACCGCGCCGATGTCGGCGGCGTGGCCCTGGCGCTGGAAGGCCCGCAACAGGTGTTGGACGCGGCGATTCAGATGTTGCGGCGCGTGCGCAATCTTGCTCCCGACGCGGTGATTCAGGGTTTCGCCGTCCAGCCCATGCTCTCGCGGCGGGACGCTTACGAAATCGCCATCGGCGTGCGCACGGGCCGCGATTTCAAGGCCGGACCGGTGCTGTTTTTCGGGCATGGCGGGACCGAAACCCAGGTCATTCAGGATTTGGCCTACGCGCTGCCGCCGCTGAACATGAAACTGGCTCGCGAACTGATGTCGAGAACCCGGGTTTACTCGAAACTGTGCGCCAATCGGGGCCGGGCGGTCGATCTCGATGCGCTGGCCATGATCCTGCTCAAGGTTTCGCAAATGGTCATTGATTTGGGCGAACTGACCGAACTGGACATTAACCCGCTGTGGGCCAGCGCTGAAGGCGCACTGGCTCTCAGCGCCCGCATTCGCATCGCCCCGGCGTCTGGCCCGGCCACCGAACGTCTGGCGATTCGCCCCTATCCGAAGGAACTGGAACAGCCGGTGCAACTGGCGGATGGGCGCGCCCTGCTGTTGCGCCCCATTCTGCCGGAGGACGAACCCGCCCTGCAGGCGCTGGTGGGGCGGATGCCGGCGGAGGATGTCCGCTGGCGTTTTTCCAGTCGTTCAGGGAGCTGCCCCGCGACATGGCCGCCCGGCTGACCCAGTTGGACTACGACCGGGAAATGACCCTGGTTCTGACCGGTACGGAACTGGCTGGCAAAGCCGACCTGTGGGGACTGGTCAGCCTGAGCGCCGATTCCGACCGTGACGAAGCGGAATACGCCATCGCGCTGGATCGCCGCATGGCCGGCCAGGGTCTGGGCGCGCTGCTGATGCGCGCCATCATTCGCTATGCGCAACAGCGCGGGATTCGACAGATGATTGGCGATGTTTTGAATGACAATGAACCGATGCTCCGGCTCAATCAGGCGCTGGGATTCACCTTGGAACCGCACCCGGATGATCCCGATCTGATTCGGGTGCGCCTGGCGCTGTCATAGCCGCAATGGATTTGTCGCCTTGATCCCCGCATCATCAACCACTGACTGACTTCTGGAATTCCCCATGTCCGAAATTGACGGCCTGACCTTGCTGGGTCAGGCGAAAACCGATTATCCCGACGCCTACGCGCCGCACCTGCTGGAGCGATTCAGCAATCGCTATCCCCTGCATGATTATGTGGTGGAGCTGGATTGTCCTGAATTTACCTGCCTGTGTCCGGTGACCGATCAGCCCGACTTTGCCCGGATCACGATTCGCTACAGTCCCGCGGCGTACCTAGTCGAATCCAAGTCGCTCAAGCTGTATCTGTTCAGTTTCCGCAATCAGGGCAGCTTTAACGAAGAAGTGGTCAATCGCATCGCCGCCGATTTGTTCGCGCTGCTGCAACCGCGCTGGATTGAAGTGCGCGGCGACTTTCTGCCGCGTGGCGGCATCGCCATCAAACCCAGCGTGCGTTTGACCGTCGAACCGGCCGTATCCGGCTGATTCTGGAGGATAGCGCCGTGCCCACTGCCCTTGTCGTCCTGTCCGGTGGTCAGGATTCCACCACCTGTCTGTACTGGGCGCTGGCCCGCTTCGGCGCGGGTCACGTTGCGGCGGTGACCTTCGATTACGGCCAGCGTCACCGGATCGAACTGGCCTGCGCCGCCCAGGTCGCCGCCCGCGCCGGAACGCCGCATCTCGTGCTGCCGATTGACACCTTTGCGGTGCTGGGTGGCAACGCCCTGACTGATCCGGCGATCACAGTCGCCGCTGGCGTGGATTCCCACACCCAGTTACCCAATACCTTTCGTGCCGGGACGCAATCTGATCTTTCTGACCTTCGCCGCCGCTCTGGCCTATCAGCGGGGGATTCGCGATCTGGTGACGGGCGTGGCCCAGACCGATTACAGCGGCTATCCCGATTGCCGACAGGCGACGCTGCAAGCCCTGGAACAGACCCTTCGGCTGGGAATGGACTGCGACATGACTCTGCACACGCCGCTGATGTTCAAGTCCAAGGCCGAAACCGTGCGGCTGGCCCGCGATTTGGGTGCGCTGGCGGCGCTGGCCGATACGCACACCTGCTATCACGGCCAGCAACCGCCGTGCGGCCAATGTCCGGCCTGCGTGCTACGCGCCAAAGGCTTCGCCGAAGCGGGCATCGCGGATCCGCTGCTTGAACGGTTTCGTGAAATTTCATCATGAATCAACGGCTTTTCACAGTCGCGGCGGCCCCGTTTGAAGCCGCCCGCCAGGTTGAAATTTTGCCGGTGGGACATCGCGCCCGTCGGCTGCACGGCCACGGCTTCATCGCCACGGTTCGCGCCGAAGTGCCGCAGGACTGGGCCGGGTTTGCGGGCGCTGAGATCGAAATGCTGACCGAGCGGCTGCAAGCCGTGGTCACGCCGCTGGATTACCGCTGGTTAAACGATCATCTGCCGGTTCCGACCGACGAAAATCTGGCCCGCTGGATTCGGGCGCGGCTGGATGCGCCGGGCATCGAGCGGGTTGGCATTCAAAGCACCCGTCATCAGGGCGTCGCTCTCGACCAGCGCGATCACGCCCATGTCTGGCGGCGGTTTCGCTTTGAAGCCGCGCATCAGTTGCCGAAAGTGCCCGCCGGTCATCCCTGCGGGCGAATGCACGGCCACGGCTTTGAGGTGATCCTGCACGCCGATCAGGATTTGGAAGATCGGGATATGGGCGTGGATTTCGACCGGCTGGGCGACCTGTGGAAGCCGCTGCACGCTGAACTGGATCACGCCTGCCTCAACGATCTGCCAGGGCTGGACAATCCCACCAGCGAGCGGCTGGCGGCGTGGCTGTGGCAACGGTTGAAGCCAAAGCTGGCGGCGCTGTCCTGGGTCACGGTCTACGAAACCGCTACCGCTGGCTGTCATTACGACGGGCAGCACTACCGCATCTGGAAGGAACAGACCTTTGAGAGCGCCCTGTGCCTGCGCCAAGCGCCAAGCGGCGATCCCCGCCGTCGCCTGCACGGCCACAGTTATCGAATCCGCCTGCATCTGATCGCGCCGCTCGATGAAGTTTTAGGCTGGACAGTGGATTACGGCGAGATGAAAGCCAAGTTCGATCCGATCTGGCGTCAACTGGATCATCATCGGCTGGATGAGACCACCGGACTGGAGGACGCCGCCCCGGCCAGTCTGCTGGTCTGGATTCGAGCGGCGCTGAGCGAGCAGTTGCCGCAACTGGATCGGATCGATCTGGAGCCGACGCCGGGCAGTGGCGTGGTGTTGTGCTGGGGAGACGCGGGGCCGACCCTGCCGATCTAAACCGCCGAACATGCGCTATTCGATCAAGGAACTGTTCTACACCCTGCAAGGCGAAGGCGCGCACAGTGGCCGCCCGGCGGTGTTCTGCCGCTTTACCGGCTGCAACTTGTGGAGTGGCCGGGAGGCGGATCGCGCCGATGCGATCTGCCGGTTCTGCGATACCGATTTCGTGGGAAGCAATGGGCCGGGCGGCGGCAAGTTCGCCACCCCGGAAGCCCTGGCGGCGGCGATTGCCGCCTGCTGGCCCGCGACAGCACTGCCGCAAGCGCATCCCTATGTGGTCTGCACCGGCGGCGAACCGCTGCTGCAACTGGACGAGCCGCTGATCGCCGCCTTGCACAGCCGAGGCTTTGCGGTGGCGGTGGAAACCAACGGCGCCCAATCCGCCCCGTCCGGACTGGACTGGATTTGCGTCAGCCCCAAGGCCCATGCGCCGCTGCAACTGACGCAGGGCGATGAGTTGAAGCTGGTTTATCCGCAAATTGAACCGGAAGCACAGCCGGAATGCTTCGTTGATCTGGCGTTCCGCTATTTCTTCCTGCAACCGCTGGACGGCCCCGACCGGGAAATTCACACCCAAGCCACCGTCGCCTATTGTCTGGCTCATCCCCAATGGCGGCTGAGTCTGCAAACTCACAAGCTGCTGGGGATTCCCTGAGCGTCGTCGGCTCGGCTGGCTGGCGATGGGAGCGGCAAGCAGGTCAGGACTTTCGCTTCAGGTTCAAAAACCGTTCAGGGTGAGCCTGTCGAACCCCGTTTTTACTGATGAATGCCCTTCGACAGGCTCAGGGCGAACGGATGGAGCAGTCCTGTAGTTTAGGTTTACCACTCATCGCTAATTGCCCCAACC
>JAAUTD010000155.1 GCA_012031845.1 Synechococcaceae cyanobacterium SM1_2_3 | reverse complement strand
CATGCAGATTGCGGATTTCCAACATAATTTTCGATGTCCTTTCAATATGATGACGGATTCCCGGACTCAGCCTACGCTGCCTTCCAGTTTCAATTCGATCAGTTTTTGCGCTTCGACGGCGAATTCCATCGGCAGCTCTTTGAAGACTTCCTTACAAAAACCGTTGACGATCAGGCTGACTGCATCCTCCGCGCCAATGCCGCGCTGCTTGCAGTAGAAAATCTGGTCTTCGCTGATTTTGGAAGTGCTGGCTTCATGCTCGACCAAGGCGGTTGGATTCTGGATTTGCAGGTACGGGAAGGTGTGCGCCCCGCATTGATCGCCCATCAGCAACGAATCGCACTGTGAATAATTGCGGGCGTTTTCGGCGGTCGGCAGGACTTTTACCAGTCCCCGGTAGGCGTTCTGGCCGTGGCCGGAAGAGATGCCCTTCGATACAATCGTGCTGCGGGTGTTCTTACCGATGTGGATCATCTTGGTGCCGGTGTCGGCTTGCTGATAATCGCGGGTCATGGCGACCGAATAGAATTCGCCGACGGAGTTTTCGCCGCGCAGGATGCAACTCGGATATTTCCAGGTAATCGCCGAGCCGGTTTCCACCTGCGTCCAGGAGATTTTGGAATCATGGCCTTTGCACAAACCGCGCTTGGTGACAAAGTTATAAATGCCGCCCTTGCCGTCCTTGTCGCCTGGATACCAGTTCTGCACCGTGGAGTATTTAATCGTCGCATTGTCCAGCGCGACCAGTTCCACGACAGCGGCGTGCAGTTGATTTTCATCGCGCATTGGCGCGGTGCAGCCTTCCAGATACGACACATACGCGCCTGCATCGGCAATAATCAGGGTGCGCTCAAATTGACCGGTATTGCTGGCGTTAATGCGGAAATAGGTAGATAGCTCCATCGGGCAGCGCACGCCGGCGGGATATAAACAAAAGAACCATCAGAGAAAACCGCTGAATTAAGCGTCGCAAAGTAATTATCGCGGTACGGCACGACGGAACCCAGATATTGCCGCACCAATTCAGGATGTTCCCGCACCGCTTCGGAGAAGGAGCAGAAGATAATCCCCAATTCGGCCAGCTTGCCTTTGTAGCTGGTCGCCACTGAAACCGAATCAAATACCGCATCCACCGCGACGCCGGCTAATACCGCCTGTTCCGCCAGCGGAATGCCCAGTTTTTCATAAGTGCGGCGTAATTCCGGGTCAATCTCATCCAGGCTCTTCGGGCCATCGGTTTTTTTCTTGGGCGCGGAATAGTAGGAAAGCGCCTGATAATCAATTTTCGGGTATTGCACACGCGCCCATTCCGGTTCCTGCTGAGTCAGCCAATGCCGGTACGCCTCCAGTCGCCAGGCCAGCAGCCAGTCCGGCTCATCCTTCTTGGCCGAAATCAGCCGAACCACCGCTTCATCCAGACCTGGCGGCACGGTTTCCTGTTCAATGTCAGTGACGAAGCCATATTTGTAGTCGCTGGCGGCAAGGTGTTCGAGAGTTTGGGCGCTGTCGGTCATCGGTGAGACTCCTGTTGAAAATTGGGTGGATTCAGGCCGGGCGACTGGCGGCATCGGCGTTCATGGCCCGATGCAAGGGGTGGAAACGTAGCGGATGGATCGGGTCGGGACGGCTCATTTCCAGCAGACTGATACTGCGCAATGCGGTGTCAATGGCCTGATTGATGCGGCTCCAGTGGCCGCTGACTTCGCAATAGTCCTGCCGCGAACAGCCATCGTGCATTTCGTCGCTGCATTCAGTAATAGCAATCGGGCCTTCAAGCGCGCTGATGATGTCGGCAGCGGAAATGTCCTTCGCCTCCCGCGCCAGGCTGTAGCCCCCCTGCGCCCCGCGCTGCGAAATCAGCAAACCGGCGCGCGCAAGGCTTTTGAGAATCTTGCTGACCATTGGCAATGGCAACTGGCGTTGCTGAGCCAGGGCCGCCGCGCTGCGCGGCTGGCCGTTAGCTTGCGCCAGACCGGTCATTAACACAAAACCGTAATCGGCTTCCCGGGTGATGCGAATCATGGACGCTCCGCAGGTCATTAAATCAGTACTTTATTGGTGCTATTTATGGATAGAATAGTTCCAAATCGGACGTTTGCCAAGAGGAAGAGAGGAGCGGGATCACAAAGCATCTGTGTCAGATAAGTTAAATTTTTTATGGTTTTTAGTCGCATTTATTAGACAAAATAGCATGGCATTAGCAGAATCGTCATCATACCTTCATCATCGCTATCCATGCTTTTACCAACCAAACAATAGAAATTTTTTATAACCACGCCTCTTCCCGTGGGAGATATTCCCTTGAACTCGATCCAGAACTTTGCTGAAAGCATTCCATGCACTCCACCGATAATACCGCTCCAGAAAACTGTGAGCTGTCTGATCACCCCTAATTACAGTATTAGTCCTGAGATGAATGTAGATGCGGTGGGCCTAATTTTTCGGCGGAATCGCGATTTGTACTACCTGCCGGTCATTCAGGATGAACAGCCGATTGGACTGATCCGCCGACTGGATTTCATGGACATTTTTTTGTCCAATTTTGGGCGCGAACTGCATGGCAAAAAGCTGGCCAGCCTGTTCATGGATGCCAATCCGCTGATTATCGAAGAAGAATTGGCGCTGGAAGAAGCCAGTCGGCTGGTGACGACGCGCATGAACCGTTTTAGCGATCCCCACGCCTTCATTATCACCCACAATGGTTGCTATCGCGGAATGGGCTGGACCATGAACCTGCTGGAAAAAATCACCGATTTGCGGGTGCATGACGCCCGCTACGCCAACCCGCTGACCCTGTTGCCAGGCAATGTGCCGATTCAGGATCGCATCGAGGAACTGCTCAAGGCTGGCCGACCCTTTGCAGTCGCCTACTGCGATCTCGATCACTTCAAACCATTTAACGATGTGTACGGCTATGAAAGTGGCGATCTGGTGATCAAAACCGTCGGCAAGATTCTGGTCGCTGAAGCCGATTCACGCCGGGATTTTGTGGGCCATATTGGCGGCGATGATTTCATCGCGATTCTTGAAAGTTCGGACTGGCGTCGGCGTTGCGAGCGTATTCTTGAGGCGTTTGGTCGCGCCGCCCCAGGTTTTTATAGCGAAGCCGATCAGCTTCAAGGCGGCATCAAGGCGCATGATCGCCGTGGTCAGGAACAATTCTTCCCGCTGCTCAGCCTGTCTATCGGCGTGGTTCAGCCCGATATTGATGACTGCCGCTCGCACCACGATGTGTCTACCTTGGCGGCCGACGCCAAGCATCAGGCCAAGCTGTTAAGCGGCAACAGTCTGTTTATAGATCGGCGGCGCAGAGTGTTCCGGCAGCCGACCTATGAAGCTATCATGGACGATGCCGTAGCGGAGGCTTGATTGCACCGTCACCCAATGCCAGCGCTGGCCGGTTAATCGCCGCCCGCGCAGCCTTACCCACTGAGCAGATTAAGCTTTGGGTAACAGCACCAGTTCGGTTTCCGAAATGCGGTCGGGCAGGCGCAACGCCAGCAGCGCCAACAGACACCCCAGACCCACGCTCGCACTCAGACCTGGGCTGACGCCGAATACCCGGTGCAGGTAAATCACCGGCGCCAGCCACAAACCTGCGATCAAAAACCGCAATAACGCCTGCTGCCAGCTAATGCCCCCGCCGCCATCGCGTCGCTGTAACCGCAATCGCCAGGCGCGCATCCCCAGAGTCTGGCCGCCATGAACCCAGAAGCCACCGTAGAAAAGAAGCAGACCAGCAGCAAATAGGTGGAAAAGAAGGGATTGCCGGTCAGCGGGTTATGTTGCATGACTGCTTTAGAGCCGAGGATCATCGCTACCAGACCCAGCGCCAACGCAGTCGCGGCTAACAGCACGCCGGTCAGTAACAAGCTGTCATAAAGCACCGCCGCCAACCGGCGAGGCAAGCGGGCGGGCGATGGGAGCGGGCGCGACAAAGCGGGAGATGCCGTCGTATTCATGGCTGGACCGGCGTTTTCTACGACGGGCTTATTTCGAGACCCCAGAACGCGGCTTGGCCGCCGGAGTCGGTGGCGCAGCAGCTTCCTTGCCTGTGGTCTTGACCGGTTTAGCGCTGGCCCGGTTTTTATCCGGCTCCAGCTTCGTCGGTGGCTTGGTTATCGGGGTGGAGCCATCCGTAGCGCGGGACTGATCCAGCCAGCTATTAATCTCAATCACGTCAGTTTCGGAAAGTCGTCCGGCCGCCTGCCGCAAGGTCAGTAAATTAACGATGTAGTTATAACGGGCCGTGGCGTAGTCCAGCTCGGCCTGATACACATTCCGCTCGGCGTCCAGCACATCCACAATGGTGCGAGTGCCCACGTCATAACCAGCCTGATTGGCTTCCAGGGCGCTGCGGGTGGAAATGCGGGTCTGGTTAAGCGCCTTGATCTGACTGATCGCGGTTTCCTGGCCACGATAAGCGTTGCGCACTGTGCGAATGATGTCGCGCTGCAAGTTTTCCAGACTTTGCCGGGCGGCTTCGTAATTGAACGCGGCCTGGCGGGAGCGCGCCGACACTGCGCCGCCGCTGTAGAGTGGGATATTCAGTTCCAGATTAACCTGACTGGTATTGCTGTCGGTCACGCCATTGTCGAGATCATTGCGGCTGACCGCCAGATCCAGCGTCGGATAGTGGCCAGCTTTCTGCAACTGAATCGTCTCCCGGCTCCTGTCCACTTCAAAACTGGCGCTGCGCAGCTTCAGGTTATTTTCCAGCGCCATCCGCACCCATTCTTCGGGATCGCTGGGACTGGGCAAAGCCAGTTGCATCCGTTCGCTCAAAGTCCGAAGCTGAGCATATTCCTCGCCAGTCAGTTGCCGCAGCAATTCGCGGGCGTCGGCCAACCGGTTCGTAGCGCCGACTTCCTGGGAGACCGCAGCGTCAAAGCGCGCCTGGGCATCGTACACATCGGTGATGGTCGCCAATCCTACTTCAAAGCGCCGGTTGGCCTGTTCCAGTTGCCGGGCAAAAGCATTTTTGGCCGCAGTGGTGAACGTCAGGTTATCCAACGCCGCCAGCACCCCAAAATAGCCCTGCGCCACCCGCAGAATCGCCTCGTTCTGGGTATCGCGCAGATCGACATCGGACTGGCTGACCACGGCATCCGCCAGGCGCTGCTGTACCTGACTGCCGCGATTGTAAAGAGGCTGGGTTAAACCGATCACATAATTGTGGCTGCTGTATTCGGTTTTTCCACTGGAGGTTCTCCCCGCGCCGGTAATCCCGAAACTGCGCCCCTGATCAAGAACCACACTGGCGCTAGGCAACAGTAAAGCCCGAGCCTGTGGTTTGGTTTCCTGCGCTGCCTCACGGCTGGCGGCAGCGGCCTTGAGCACAGGATCGCTTTCCAGCGTTTGGCGATAGATTTGCAGGAAATCTTCCGCCCACGCTGACTGATTGCACAGCGCAACGATGATCCCGGCCAACAGCAGACGATGCACTTTGGGCATGACCGACAGGCTCTCTTTGATAGTGTGAACGGAAATCTTCATAAATCTCAGGGCAGTCAGGCCAGCTACCGCAGAAACCCGGCGTTCAAGCCGCGCAAGGCAACGGGCGTAGCCAGTGCTGACAGCCATCAGAATTCAAAAGCTTTGACCGGCGCGGCATGGCGCAGCGGCGGCAGATCGGTGTCGAACAGGCTTTCCCGCACCCATTCCCGCTCGCCGACCCGGGTCAGCAGCCAAGCTTCCAACACCGGCGGCTGGCCGACCACAATAAACAGGCGTCCGCCCAGGCGCAGGCTTTGCGGCCAGACTTCCGCGATGGCGGCGACCGAACCGGTAACGGCAATCGCATCGTAGCGTTTCTCGCCCCAGCCGCGACTGGCGTCGCCGCTGTGCAGCGTCACGTTATCGAAACCGTGGGCCTTGAGCTTGCGCCGGGCCGACTCGGTGAATTCCGGCTCAATGTCCACGCTGGTCACAGTGGCGGCCAGTCGGGCCAGAGCAGCGGTCAGATAGCCGCTACCCGTGCCGATTTCCAGCGCCTGATCGGTCGGTTGCAGCGCCAGGGCCTGCAATATCCGGCCTTCGAGAGCGGGCTTCAGCATGAATTCGCCGTGACCCAGCGGGATGGCGATATCGCTGAACGCCAGGTTACGGTAGCGCTCCGGCGCAAAATCCTCACGCGGGATGTCGGCAAGCACATCCAGCACCTGTTGATCCAGCACATCCCACGGGCGGATTTGCTGCTCGATCATGTTGTGGCGGGCCAGAGCAAAATTGAATGCGGTCATGGTCGGAATCCTGTCAACGACTGATGGTTTTGAAAATCCGGCGGGGCGGGCGGCATCCACCCGCTATAAAATGCGCACATTCTAACACAGGGTTTTTTACCGGAACGCGGGCTATAGGAAGGTCGCGCCGACCGAAAACAACCGCTCGACTTCAAACACCCGCTTTTTGTCCACCAGGAACAGGATCACATGATCATCGGCCTCGATCATGGTGTCATGGTGACAGATGATCACTTCATCGCCACGGGCGATCGCGCCGATGGTGGCGCCGCCCGGCAACCGGATTTCGTCAATCCGGCGCCCAACCACTTTGGATGTTTTGTAGTCGCCATGCGCCACGGCTTCAATCGCCTCGGCCGCACCCCGGCGCAGCGAATGGACTTTAGCGACATCGCCGCGCCGAACGTGGGTCAGCAGGCTGCCGATGGTGGCCTGTTGCGGCGAGATGGCGACATCAATAATTCCCGACGATTCCACCAGATCGACATAGGACACCAGATTGATCAGCGCCATCACCTTGTGCGCACCCATCCGTTTGGCCTGCATGGCTGACAGAATGTTGGCCTCATCGTCGTTGGTGACGGCGCAGTACACATCTACATGCTCAATGCTTTCCTGGCGCAGCAGATTTTCATCAGCGGCGTCGCCCTGCAACACAATGGCGCGGTTCAACTGCTCGGACAACTGCCTGGCGGTCTCCGGATTGCGTTCGATGATCTTGACCTGAAACCGATCTTCCAGCGCCTGCGCCAAACGGGCGCCAATGCGGCCGCCGCCCGCGATGATAATGCGCTTGACCATTCGATCCAGCTTGCGCAGTTCACCCACGATAGCGCGGGTGTTCTTGCGGGCAGCGATCAGAAACACCTCGTCATCCGCTTCGATCAGGGTATTGCCCTCCGGGATAATCGGTTTACCCTGACGGAAAATAGCCGCGACCCGGGTTTCAATGCCAGGGATTCGCTCCGGGAGCATACGCAACGCCTGGCCGACCAGGGCGCTGCCCTGATACGCCTTGACTCCGACCAGTCGCACTTTACCGTCCGCGAAATCCAGCACTTGCAAGGCGCCGGGATGTTCAATGATGCGGCTGATGTAATCGGTCACCAGTTGTTCGGGACTGATCAACACGTTGATCGGCAAGGCGTCATCCTTGAACAACAGTTCCTGATGACTGATGTAGCCGCCCGCCCGCACCCGGGCGATCCGGGTCGGGGTATTGAACAGGGTGTAGGCGATCTGACAGGCGATCATGTTGACTTCATCATTGTCGGTCAGGGCGATCAGCATGTCGGCGTCGGCAATTCCGGCCTGTTCCAGTACGCCGGGATGGGAGGCGTAGCCGCAGACGGTGCGAATATCCAGCCGATCCTGCAAGGCTTGCAGGCGTTCAGCCGCCGCATCGATCACCGTCACATCGTTGGCTTCCCCAGCCAGGATATGCGCGACCGACCCCCCCACTTGCCCGGCGCCAAGGATCACAATTTTCATGGCCGACCCTATTCGTCCAGGGCTTTCTTGGGATCGATGCCCAGGGCGCGCAGCTTGCGATAAAGGTTGGTGCGCTCCATGCCGACCCGATCAGCCAGCCGCGCTACATTGCCTTCGCACTCGCGAAACTGCTGCATCAGATAGCTGCGCTCGAACTGCTCCCGCGCCTCCCGCAACGGCAGATTCAGCGGAATGCTGCCGAAATCCTGTGATT
Organism: Synechococcaceae cyanobacterium SM1_2_3; assembly: GCA_012031845.1. Lineage (GTDB taxonomy): Bacteria > Pseudomonadota > Gammaproteobacteria > Competibacterales > Competibacteraceae > Contendibacter. The sequence continues at coordinate 728 of JAAUTD010000155.1, read as the reverse complement.
TGGCGGTAGTCGCCCCACGCACCGCCGCGTCTACTTCTTCGACTGCGATCTCTTCATCGCCGCCCAGAATCAACAAGCGCTGCACCAGATTCTTGAGTTCGCGGATGTTGCCGGGCCAACTGTAGTTGCGCAGCCGGTTCTGGGCGGCCAGGGTAAAGTGGCGATACACCAGCCCTTCCTGATCAACAAAATAGCCAATGTAGTAGTTGAGCAGCTCCGGCACATCCTCAATATGGTCGCGCAGCGGCGGCAACCGGATGGGAACGACGTTCAACTGATAGTACAAATCTTCGCGGAAGCGCCCGACAGCCACCTCCTGCTCCAGATCGCGATGGGTCGCCGCCGCCACCCGCACATTGACCCGCACGGGCTCCTTGCCGCCGATCCGCAGAAACGAGCCATTCTCCAGTGCGCTGGCCAGCTTGGCCTGCGCTTCCACATCCATGTCGGCCAGTTCGTCGAGAAACAGGGTGCCGCCGCTGGCCTGCTCCAGCCGTCCGTAATGAATCCGGTCGCCCTGCTCCGAGCCGAACAGTTCCAGACTGGCGTTCTCGCGGGCGATGGAGCCGACGCCGACATCCACGAAAGGGCCGCCGCGCCGGGGGCTGTGGGTGTGCAGAAAGCGGGCATAGACTTCCTTGCCGGTGCCCGGCTCGCCGAAGAGCAACACCGGGGCGTCATGCTGGGCGATTTTTAGCACCTGGGCGCGCAGGCGCTGCACCACTTCG
>JAAUTD010000154.1 GCA_012031845.1 Synechococcaceae cyanobacterium SM1_2_3 | reverse complement strand
CTTTATTACCTGGAACATTGTCGGGTACTGGTCAATGGTGGGCGGGTGGAATATGTGACTGATCAGGGAAAGAACTCCCTGTACTGGAACATTCCTATTGCCAACACCACTTCCCTGATACTCGGCACCGGCACCTCTATTACCCAAGCGGCCATGCGCGAACTGGCTAAAGCGGGGGTGATCGTGGGTTTTTGCGGGGGGCGGCGGCACTCCGCTCTATAGCGCAAATGAAGTGGATGTTGAAGTCGCTTGGTTTGCTCCACAGAGCGAATACCGCCCAACGGAATATCTGCAAAACTGGGTGCGCTTCTGGTTCGATGATCAATTGCGTCTGGAGGCCGCTAAAGCCTTTCAACGCGCCCGCTTGGAGCGTATTGCGGAATGCTGGGGGAATAACCGGTCACTGGCCGATGAGGGCTTTCATATCGCACAGGAATCTCTACTTTCCGCCTTGGAAGGTTCGCGGCGACTGCTGGATGAGGCAGCGGATAACACGGCGCTGCTGGCGGAGGAAGCGCGTCTGACCAAAAAGCTGTTCAAGCTGGCGGTCAACGCGGTGGACTATGGCGATTTCGTTCGCGCCAAGAACGGCGCGGGAACGGACCCGGCCAATCGCTTTTTGGACCACGGCAATTATTTAGCCTATGGATTGGGCGCTACCGCGACCTGGGTATTGGGTCTCCCGCATGGATTGGCGGTATTGCACGGCAAGACGCGACGAGGGGGCTTGGTATTCGATGCTGCGGACTTGATCAAGGATGCGGTGATCTTGCCGCAAGCCTTTTATTTCGGCTGCAAAGGGTGATGATGAACAAAGCTTTCGCCATGCCTGTATCGAAAGCTTTTCGCGTACTGAATCGCTGGATTTCATGATTGACACCATAAAAGCGGTCGCTCTCGATATGGGGAAACGGGCACAATGAACATTCTGCTGATTTCCCAATGCAGTAAGAACGCGCTCACTGAAACCCGCCGCATTCTCGATCAATTTGCTGAACGGCGCGGTGATAGAACCTGGCAAACCGCGATTACTCAGCAGGGATTGGAGACGCTGCATCGTTTGCTACGGCAAACCGCCCGGAAAACACAGCGGTGGCTTGCCACTGGATTCGTGGCAAGGATCACAGTGAATTGCTGTGGATTGTCGGTGATCTCCGCCAGTTCAATGACCACGGCGCAACCCCGACTAACATGACCGAGCGTGACATTTTGCGGGCGGACGATGAGAACGACTGGCACACGGCTGAAGAAATCCGTCTCCTCGCCAGCATTGCCGCGCTGTTTCATGATTTCGGCAAGGCCAATGACGCCTTTCAGAAGAAACTCACCAGCAGAACACCGAAACCCGATGCCTACCGGCATGAATGGGTGTCGCTGCGACTGTTTGAAGCCTTTGTCGGGCAGAGCAGCGATCTTGACTGGCTGAACCAACTGACCGGCTTAGCGGATGATGCGGGCGCGGCGTACCTCGAAAAACTCAAATTGCTCAGCGATGGCATGGGCAACCGGAGAATTGCTCCCCCCTTCAAAAGGCTACCGCCTCTGGCGCAAGTGGTGGGCTGGCTGATTGTCAGTCATCACCGCTTACCGACACCTCCGCCGGATACTATGAACGCGGGGCATATGAGGACGCTGCCTGAACAGACCGAACATCATTGGTGCGGCAGTCGTCCCGATGAAGCCAGCGCCCAAGCTTGCTGGGAATTCAAAAATGGCCTGCCGTTCAATAGCCAACATTGGCGGCAACATACCGCCAAGGTAGCGCAAGCCATTTTGCAACGCCCGCGACTGGTTGGCGACGGTGAAGCGGTCAAGCTGCTGGACAGCCCGTTTATTCTGCACATTTCACGCATGGCCTTGATGCTGGCTGATCATTACTACTCAGGACAGAACAGCCACGCCGAATATGGCGATAAACCGGGCAAAAAAGGCACGGTGCTGTACGCGAATACGGAAAAAGATGAAAACGGTAAGCTTGTACTTAAAAACGGTAAGCCAGTACCCAAGCAACGGCTGGATGAACATCTGATCGGGGTCGAGATCTGCGCCAGCAGCATTACGCGGGCGCTGCCACGCTTGGCCGGGGCGTTGCCGCGCATTGCCGAACGCGAAACATTTGGCGAGTGCAGCAAGGGTCAGTTTCAATGGCAGAACAAGGCGTTCGACCTGGCCGAAAGTCTACGGGAGCGATCCAGCCGTCACGGTTTTTTCGGCGTCAATATGGCTTCCACCGGTTGCGGCAAGACCTTAGCCAATGGGCGCATTCTTTACGCGCTGGCGGATCCGCAACTGGGAGCGCGTTTTACGGTGGCGCTGGGTTTGCGGACGCTGACGCTGCAAACCGGTGACGCCTATCGTCAACGGTTGCACCTCGGCCCGGAAGATTTGGCGGTTTTGGTAGGCGGCGTTGCCACTCGCGCCCTGCATGAATACTCACGCAGCCAGCAGGAACAGGAACAGGCCAACAACGGTTCTGAATCCAGCGCCTCGCTGTTGCCGGAACACAATTCTGTTCATTACGAAGGCAGTCTGGAAGACGGGCCGCTGAAGGAATGGTTGGGTCAAAGTGATGCGCTGCGCTTGCTCGACGCGCCGGTGCTGGCCTGCACGATTGATCATCTGATGCCCGCGACCGAAGGCGTTCGTGGCGGTCATCAAATCGCGCCGATGTTGCGGCTGATGACCTCCGATTTGATTCTGGACGAGCCGGATGATTTCGGTATCGAAGACTTGCCCGCGTTGACCCGGCTGGTGCATTGGGCGGGCTTGTTGGGGAGCCGTGTTCTGCTGTCGTCGGCCACTTTGCCGCCCGCGCTGGTGCAGGGGCTGTTTATGGCCTATCTGGCCGGGCGGGAGGAATACCAGCGCAACCGGGGCCGTCCGGGCGAACGCTTGGCGGTGTGTTGCGCCTGGTTTGATGAATATGCGGTACACGCTGCTGATTTCGCTGATGGCGTTCCTTATCTGGCCGCGCATCGTCAGTTTGTGGATCAGCGTCTTGCGCAACTGGTCAAGGCTGAAATACGCCGCCGGGCGCTGATCGTCGAGTTGCCGATTGCGGTTAAACAGCCGCGTGAAGTTATTTGTACCGAGTTGGCCGGGTCATTGCGCCTGCATGTGCATTCTTTGCATCGCCAGCACCACAGCACTGATCCGCACACCGGCAAACGCGCCAGTTTCGGCCTGATCCGCATGGCGAACATTGACCCGTTGTTCGATGTGGCGCGGGAACTCTTTCGGCAGGGCGCGGAAGCGGGCTGCCACATCCATCTGTGCGTGTACCACTCGCGTCATCCCTTGCTGGTGCGGGCGGCTATCGAAAGAACCTTGGATGCCGCCCTTCAGCGCAATAAGCCCGATGCGGTTTTCCGGCTGGAAAGCGTTCGTCAGCGCCTTGATGCCTCGCCGGAGCCAGATCACATCTTTGTGGTGCTGGCAACTGCCGTGGCCGAAGTGGGGCGCGATCATGATTACGACTGGGCGATTGTTGAACCGTCGTCCATGCGCTCGATTATTCAACTGGCGGGCCGGGTTCGCCGCCATCGCGCCGGGGTCTGTGCGACAGATCAGCCGAATCTGTACCTGCTGGATACCAATGTGGTTCATCTGGTTGAGGGCGGTAGCAAGCCGGCTTTTCTGCGTCCCGGTTTCGAGGAACAAAAATTTTCTACTGGCCGGCCATCGCTTGCCTGAAATTCTCACCCCTGAACAGTGGCAAATCATCAATGCCGCTGCCCGCATCAAGGAACGTGCCCCGCTGTTGCCGAAGAACAATCTGGCTGACTTGGAACACGACCGCCTGAGAGACTTGATGCTCGGCGCGGACGCTGGACAAGTGCAGGTGGAAGAACCCGTGCATCGTTGGTGGACCACTCGCGCCTATTTGAGCGGCCACCTTCAGCGCCGCAAACCGTTTCGTCACGATCCACAAGGGCGGTCGCATTACGCATTACTACCGATTGATGAGGACGAACTCAGTTTTTTCCGATTGGAGGATGACGGCAGATTAACCGACCTTGGGCTATCACCTAAAGGACTTGCGCACGAGGTTGAGCTTCCAACAGGTCTGCGAATTAGTGAATGGGCCACGCCGCGCTACTGGTATGAACTGCAAGAACTCGCTGAGAAAACTCAGATGGAACTGCGGGATTGCGCCAAGAAGTACGGAACTCTGGATTTGCCCCTAAAAAGGGGATCGGTTGAGAGAGAGGAGGAAAGTTGGCGTTACCACTGGGCGTTAGGGTTTAGCCGCTATCGAGGATAGAGAAAATCGGGGCAAATTATCCCGGTCACTGCCGCACAGGCAGCTTAGAAAAGTGATAACGCTACATCTGATCCGATTTCCTAATTCACTGCCGAATAGGTAGCTTAGAAAGACTGAATCCTAAAGCCCAGTGGTAACACCAAATTCACTGCCGAATAGGTAGCTTAGAAATAACGAGTAGTAATTCAACAGTACTCAGGAGACACCTTAGTATGGCCCTTTCAACCGCTGTTCCAGGTGATACTGAGCAGATTCGGCAAGCCATAGCTGCATTTCTGCAAGATCGCCTTAAACCCAAGCTGGACAAACTGAAGGAGGAGGATCACGACGCACGGCAAAAGCTGCTGGATGCGCATGATCCGCAGACCTGGATTGCCGATGCAGCGCGGCGGGTCGGTCAGATTCAGCAAGTCACGCACGCGATCAAGTTTAGCCACCCCGACGCCAAAGGGTCCAGCTTGAGCAGTGCCGGCAACCAAAAGGCTGGTGATTTAACTATCGGTTCTCATACTGTGGCGGGGATGCTGCCGCCAGATGTGGTAGGCAACGCGGCGGCGCTCGACGTGTATAAGTTCCTGCGCCTTGAAGTCAACGGCCAATCACTGCTGCAACGGGCTATCGCCCAAGACCCGGCGCTGGCCGCCGCCCTGTCTGACGATACCGACTTGTCCCGCGAATGGATGGCCGCCTTTGCCACACTGCCCGAACCGAATGGCCCGCCAGCGACCCACAAGCTGGCAAAGCAACTCTATTGGCCGCTGGGCGATGGGCGCTATCACCTGCTGGCCCCATTGTTTCCGACCTCGCTGGTTCATACGTTATGTGCGGGCATCCGAGAAGATCGCTTTTCCGACGAGGCCAAAGCAGCGCGGGAAGCCAAGCGGGAGAAGCGCGCTCATCCACAGGGCTATCGTGAATATCCGAAGCTGGCGATCCAGAAGTTCGGCGGCACCAAACCGCAGAACATCAGCCAGCTTAACAGTGAACGGCACGGCGAAAACTGGCTGTTGCCCTCCTTGCCGCCCGACTGGCAATCCGATCCGATCAGCCCGCCGTTTTTCACCGAAAGCGTGTTTGACCACCGTTTTCCCAGGCGCTCTGCCGTGCAGCGGTTGACAACAGCATTGAGTGAATTCCTGAAACGTGTGGCGAAGGCGGACAGCAATATCCGTATTCGCAATCAACGGGCGGAATTGGTGAGCTACATCCGCGATGAGTTGCTTCAATTCGCCGCCGAACTGCATGAACTCGACGCGGGTTGGAGTCTGGACGAAAAATGCCATCTCAACGCTGCGGAACAATGCTGGCTTGACCCCAAACGCGCCGCGATGGACGAGGAGTTTGCCGCCCGCTGGCTGAGTGGCAAGTGGCAAGATGAAATCTGCCGACGCTTTGGCAATTGGTTGAATGCGGCGATCAGCACCGAGCAAACCCCAATGGGGCAAGCCGAATCCGAAGCGTGGCAAACGGTGTTGCGCGATGAGTTGAGCATGATTCGCTTGGAGCTTGCCGATCATGACTAACTCATTGAAAGACGTTGGTGGCTTGCTGATCCTGCCGCGTTTGCAGATCCAAAACGCCAATGCCATTTCCGGCCCGCTCACCTGGGGCTTTCCCTCGCCAACCGCGTTTACCGGCTTTGCCCATGCGCTGGAACGCCAGTTGAAAGACCACTCAGGCGATTTGGAACAGGGTTTTGGCGGGGTCGGTATTGTCTGCCATCACTTCGAGCCGCAGATCTATGCATCCAGTTACAACACTGTGAAATTCAATCTGAAAAGAATGATGCTCAGAACACGAAAAGAATGTGATCAATTGGTTAAAGATGGAAAGCCCCCAGCATTTGTTGAAGAAGGTCGCGTTCATCTGGAAATCAGTTTGGTCATCGTGGTGAAGGATGGATTTGATGACTTCGATGGTAACGAGTGGGCGGAAACCGTTCACCACATCGCCCAGGGGATGCGACTGGCGGGCGGTAGCGTCCTGCCTGCTCGTAAAGGCGAACGCTATGAAGCCCGCTGGCAAGTTTTGCCCGACTCTCTCAACGCGCAAACAGAAGTGTTCGGCAAATTGCGCCGTCGTTTGCTGCCCGGTTTTGCGCTGGTGCAGCGGGAAGACCTGTTGGCCGAACGCCTGGCCGAAATCCGCGCTCAGCAGCCCGACGCGACCGCTCTCGATGCCTTGCTCGACCTTTCGCGGCTGAATATCGAACCGACCGCGCTTAATCCCGATAAGCCGGAAGAAGTCACTTGGCAGGTGCGCAAGCGGCCCGGCTGGCTGGTTCCGCTGCCCATTGGCTACGCAGGCATTTCGCCGCTTTATCCACCTGGCGAAGTGGAGAACGCCCGCGACAACACGACGCCCTTTCGTTTTGTTGAAAGCCTGTACTCCCTGGGTCAGTGGGTGAGTCCTCACCGCTTGGAACATCTGCAACAACTGCTTTGGCATCCCGACGCTGATCCCGAAAACGGCATTTACCGCTGTATCAACCGCTATTCCGAAACTCTCTCTTCTGCCGCCGCTGGCGGTATCGAATAAGGAAACCATGACGTGGCTAAAACCGAACTGAAAACTGCCTCTGTATTGGCGTTTGAACGCAAGCTGGACCCCTCTGATGCGCTGTTCAGCGCCGGACATTGGAACGAGCGAGACAATGGCGACCGCTGGGTTGCCGTGGGTGTCCACGAAAAATCGGTGCGCGGCACGATCTCGAACCGGCTGGCGACTAAAGATCAAGACCCGGCCAAGCTGGATGCTTCAATCCAGTCGCCGAACCTGCAAACTGTTGATGTGGCAACGCTCCCTAATAATGCGGACACCTTGCGGGTGCGTTTCACCCTGCGCGTCCTGAGCGGAGCCGGTACGCCGTCAGCCTGCAATAACGCGGATTATCAGCAGAAATTGCAGAACACCGTTAAGCAGTATGTCGAACAGGTCGGTTTTGCTGAACCCGCCCATCGCTACGCCTTCAATTTGGCGAATGGCCGTTTTCTGTGGCGCAATCGCATGGGCGCAGAGCAGATTGAGGTGCAGATTCGTTATCTGAAGCAGGGCGAAATCGAACAGGTCTGGACCTTCAACGCGCATGACTTTTCCCTGCGGGATTTTAAGGTTCCCGCTCATGCTCAAGCCGATCTGCACTCATTGGCCGCTGTGATCGAACAGGGATTGGCGGGCAAAGACTATGTGCTGCTGGAAGTGGTCGCCTATGCGCGGGTCGGCGATGGGCAAGAAGTCTACCCCTCGCAAGAACTGATCCTCGACAAGGGCGATAAGAAAGGCCAGAAGAGCAAGACGCTTTACACGGTGGGCGCTATTGCGGCTATTCACAGCCAAAAAATTGGTAATGCTCTGCGCACGATTGACACTTGGTATCCCAATGAGGAAGGCGCTGACATGGGGCCGATTGCGGTTGAGCCTTATGGATCGGTCACTTCGCAAGGCAAGGCGTACCGCCAGCCCAAGGATAAGGCGGATTTCTATAGCCTGCTGGATCACTGGGTGCTGAAAGACAAAACGCCAGACATCGGTAGCCAGCATTATGTGATGGCCACATTGATCCGGGGCGGTGTCTTTGGCGAGAAGGATTGATGAATGGATGCGTACCTTGAAATCAGGCTGCGGCCTGATCCAGAGTTCATGCCCACCACACTGCTGAACGCCTGTTTAGCAAGCTACATCGTGGATTGGTCACGCATGGCGGGCAGAGTATCGGCGTGAGTTTCCCAGATGTGGGGAAGGATGGCCGGTCCTTGGGTGAACGCCTGCGTCTCCACGGCAGCAAAGCGGATTTGGAGCAGTTGATGGCTTTGAACTGGATGATAGGGATGCGGGATCACTCAACGGTGAATGACATCAGGCAGGTTCCGGCTCATGCCAAACCGAGAGTGGTCCGGCGCGTTCAAGCCAAAAGTAACCCGGAACGACTGCGGCGCCGGTTGATCGCCCGAAAAGGCATCAGCTCTGAGCAAGCGATACAGGCGATCCCCGATGACAAGGCGAAAATGTTGAAATTGCCCTACCTGATCTTGACCAGTCAGAGTACGGGCCAGCAATTTCACCTGTTCGTGGAGCATTTGGCGGTTCAGAAACACGCAGTGGATGGCGTGTTCAGCGCCTACGGCCTGAGTTCAACTGCAACGATACCTTGGTTTTGACCCTTTTTTCAGAACGCCAAAACGGGTTATATCAATCAAGGACTTGCGAGAGTCTTGAAATTTGGGTTAAAGGGCGCGATTGCGCCTTTTTCCTTGATGATTAAGCTATTACCCGAATGAGTTTCTCATTCACTGCCGCATAGGCAGCTTAGAAAGCGTTCCTCATTCCGCCGGGGGTGACTCTCCGATTCACTGCCGCATAGGCAGCTTAGAAACAAGGCTTTTGGTGAATGGCGAGAATCACGTTTATTCACTGCCGCATAGGCAGCTTAGAAAAAGGACGGACGCCGAGCGCAGTAGCAGGCTTAATT
>JAAUTD010000153.1 GCA_012031845.1 Synechococcaceae cyanobacterium SM1_2_3 | reverse complement strand
ACTGAATCCAACTTTCTTTCCGGGCGGGACGATCGATGACCTCGTAGCGGATGGAACCTTGCACCCTGAGTGCGCCCAGGTTTTCCGAATCCACAAGACCGACGCTCATGCCACAGGTCAGCCGCTGCAACTTCACACTCATCAGGTTGACGCCATCCGCCAGGCTCAACAGGGCCGATCCTACGTCCTGACCAGTGGCACCGGTTCCGGTAAAAGCTTGGCCTATATCATCCCAATTGTGGATCACCTGCTGCGGCGTGGATCGGGAAAGGGCATTCAAGCCATTGTGGTGTATCCGATGAATGCGCTGGCGAACAGCCAGGCTGAGGAGTTGAAGAAATTCCTGGAAAAGGGCTATGGCGAAGGCCAGTCGCCGCTACGGTTTGCCCGGTTTACCGGACAGGATCAAGGGGCTGAGCGTGAGGACATCCGCAAAAATCCGCCCGATATCCTCCTGACCAACTACATGATGTTGGAACTGCTGCTGACCCGCCGCGAAGATCGCGAACTGGTGCGGGCGGCGCAGGGCTTGCGCTTTCTGGTCTTTGACGAACTGCATACTTACCGGGGCCGACAGGGCGCGGATATTGCCCTGCTGATCCGGCGGTGCCGATTAGCGTTGGGTGGTCATGATTTTATTTGCGTCGGGACTTCAGCCACGATGGCCAGCGCCGGAACCTCCGAGGATCAAAAGCACGAGGTGGCAGCGGTCGCGCAAACCCTGTTTGGAACCGCCATTGCGGCCGACCAAGTGATCGGCGAGACCTTGGAACGCGCCACTCCAGAACAGGGTTTCACCGATCCATCGACGATTGCGGCGCTGGTAGCGGGGTTTGCGGTTGATTCGGAACCGCCCGCGACGTATGAGGCGTTCCGGGTTCATCCGCTGGCCTCCTGGATTGAGTCCACTTTCGGCGTTCAGATGGAAGCGGCCACCGGACACTGGATTCGCCAACCCCCGCGCCCATTGCGCGGTGAGGGCAGCGCGGTGGCCGAACTGGCGGCGCTGACCGGCTTGGATGTCGATCACTGCGACCGCGTGCTGCGCCAATTCCTAACCCAAGGCGCTCAACTCCGGCGCACTGAATTCAGTCGCTTCCCGATCTTTGCCTTCCGGCTGCATCAATTCTTTACCCGTGGCGACACGGTATGGACCACGCTGGAAGCCGAATCGAGCCGCTATCTGTCGCTGGTCAAACAGGGCGCACAGCCGGGTTCGTCGGATAAGCCTCTTTTCCCGCTGGTGTTCTGTCGTCAGTGTGGCGCGGCCTATTACCGGGTTTCCGACCACGTTGACGAAAGAATCAGCGGCGACTGATCCCGCGTGAAGACCGCCGTGAAGTGGGCGACGATGGTCATGGCGACGCCTATTTGTACTTGTCGGCGACCGACCCGTGGCCGCGTGGCGACGAATCCGCCTTGTTGGCGCGATTACCCGATTTTTTCAAAGAAACCACAGATCAAGGGGTCGAACGCATCCGCCGTGAAACGTTTGGGGATGTCCCTACGGTCGTCTTTGTCGATGCAGCGGGCCTAATCGTGGCCGAAGGCGCTGGGTTGGAAGCCGCGTTGATTCGCCGCAATTTCCTGTTCTGTCTCAATCCGGCCTGTGGGGTGACTTACACCAAAACGCAGCGGTCGGAGCGGGGCAAACTCAGTACCCTCGGCGTTGATAATCGCAGCACGGCGACCACGATCCTGGCGGTGCGGGCGCTGATTGAGTTGCAGAACGACCGGAGTCTGCAACCGGAAGCCCGCAAGTTGTTGAGCTTTACCGATAACCGGCAAGACGCCTCATTACAGGCCGGTCATTTCAATGATTTTGCCCAAGTCATGCTGCTGCGGTCGGCGTTACATCAGGCGATGCAGGCTCAGGGGGTGGATGGATTGACCCACGGTCAATTGTCACGGCAGGTTTTTGAGGCGCTCAAGCTCCCTTTTGTTGATTACGCCACGGACCCGGACGTGCGCGGTCCCGCCAGAACCCTCACGGACGACGCCTTGCGCCAAGTGATTGACTACTACCTCTACCGGGATTTGCAACGTGGTTGGCGCTGGACGCTGCCCAACCTGGAAGATTGCGACCTGCTGGTGTTCGATTATGTCGGTTTGAGCGGCCCGGATGGCTTACTGGCGGAAACTGAAGTCTGGGAAACCGGATTGACCGTGCGCGGTGATGGCAATCATGAACAATTCGCAGCCACACCGCCGGCATTGCAAGCGTGTCCATCTGAAATCAGGGAAAAGCTCCTGCGGACCCTGTTGGATGTGTTACGGCATGAGTTAGCGGTGAAAGTCGATGTCCTCGATGAAACCAAGCAGCGTGATTGGGTGGAGAAAACCAAGCCGCGCTTGCGGGAAGACACGGTTTGGTATCTGGAGGACAGCCGTGAATTGGTCAAAGCGACCATCGCCTATCCCCGCCAAGGGCAACGCGAGGATCGGAGTGGCTTGTTCATTTCCTCCTATGGCAGTTATGGCCGCTATCTACGCCGATCTCTGAAGTTATATGCACCACCGGGCCAACCTTTCGGACGCGCCGAGGTGGATACCGTCATTCGCTTCCTGTTGCTGGCTTTGAAACGCTACGGCATCGTCGAACAGGTGCGCGATGGTCAACCACCGGCAGCGGCTGGGCGTGGCAGAAGACCACTACCGGTTGCGCCGGCGGATCCGGTGCCGGGCTATCAGATCAACCCGGATGCGTTGCGCTGGTTGCCGGGATTGGGCCAGGTTCGGCCGCACGACCTCACCCGCTTGGTGGACGCCGGGGAAATTCTGCCGGAAGTGAATCGTTATTTCGTCGAGTGCTACCGCAACTTCATTCAGTTGAAGTCCCGCTTGGAAGCGCGGGAACATACCGCTCAAGTCGCGGCAGAAGACCGTCAGAATCGCGAAGACCAGTTTCGCACCGGCAACTTGCCCCTGCTGTTTTGTTCGCCGACGATGGAGTTGGGCGTTGACATCGCGCAACTGAATGTAGTGAATCTCCGCAATGTGCCGCCGACCCCGGCCAATTACGCGCAACGCAGTGGGCGGGCCGGACGCGGCGGACAACCGGCGCTGGTCTATACCTACTGCGCGGGCCGCAGTCCGCATGATCAGTATTACTACCATCGGCCCCAGCAGATGGTGGGTGGCGTGGTTGCCCCACCCCGGATTGATTTACGCAATCGCGATCTGGTGTGCGCCCATATCCACGCGCTGTGGATGGAGGTCGCCAAGCCCGATCTCGGCCAAACCTTGACCACCGTACTGGATATGGAGCCGCAGGCAGGCCACCTCCCGTTGCCGATCCAGGACGGCCTGAAAACCACCTTGACCGATTCCATTCACCGCGCCACGGCATTAGCGAAAGCCCAGACGTTGTTGGCTGGAATCCAGCACATTCTCAGCACGGCGCCCTGGTTTCATCCGCAATGGGCCAAGGACACCCTGGATTCGCTCGAACGCGCCTTTGATGCCGCCTGTGATCGCTGGCGGGAGTTGTATCGCGCGGCGGTTCGGCAACGGGAACTTCATCACCACATCATCGGCGATCACTCCCGTTCCGAAGCCGAGCGCCAACATTCCAAGCGGCTGCGCGCCCAGGCCGAAAGCCAAATCAAGCTGTTGACTGACATCGGCAGCCGGACGCAGGGCGATTTCTATTCCTACCGCTACTTTGCCACAGAGGGCTTTTTGCCCGGCTACAACTTCCCGCGCCTGCCGATTTCCGCCTATGTTCCCGCTCGTCGCCGCATCGGGCGGGATGAGTTCATTTCCCGGCCCCGCTTTCTGGCGCTGGCGGAATTTGGGCCGCGCGCTTTGATTTATCACGAAGGCGCGCGTTATCGGGTTTACAAGGTCAATCTCGACTTTGGTTCCGATGATCTTGAGGCCAGTCGGGCGTTGGATACCCGCACCTTGAAGCGGTGCCCGGCGTGCGGCTACGCGCATCTGGAACAGGGTGTTCATCTTGCCGAAGTCTGCGACCGTTGCGATACCGCATTGGATGAAGCCTCCCAGATTTCCCAGTTGGTTCATTTGCGCAATGTCAGCCTCAAGCTGGCCCAGCGCATTACCTGCGACGAGGAAGAACGGCAGCGGTTCGGCTATCGAATCGTCACGGCGTACCGTTTCCCGGAGGTGGGCGGCAAGCTGGATCGCCGCGATGCCGAGGTGAGGATTGACGGGGTTCCGGTGCTGAGTTTGAGTTATGGCGACGCGACCGATCTGTATCGGATCAATCTGGGCTGGGCGAATCAACAGCAGCGCGAGGCTCCGGGCTTTAAGCTGGACGTGGAACGAGGCTATTGGTCATCCAATCAGGCGGACGACCAGGATCAGGACGATGCCGCGACCCCTGGACGCATCATTCGGGTCGTCCCTTATGTGATGGATACCAAAAATGCGCTGGTGCTGCGGGTGGAGCCGCCGCGCTCGCTGGAAGAGATGGCGAGTCTGCAAGCGGCGTTGGCGGAAGCGATCCAAAAACACTTTCAGTTGGAGCCGCGTGAATTGGCAACGGAAGCGTTGCCGTCATCGCGGGAGCGGCGGGAAATTCTGTTCTACGAAGCGGCGGAAGGCGGGGCTGGAGTGTTGCGGCAACTGGTGGAAGACCCGCAAGTCATTCCGGCGCTGGCCCGGCGGGCGTTGGAGATTTGCCATTTTGATCCGGATACCCTGCATGATGATCACGCCGAGCGCTGTGGTAAAGCCTGTTATGAATGCCTGCTGGACTATGGCAATCAGCCCGATCATCCGCTGCTGGATCGCTATCGGATTCGTGATTTCCTGGCCGCATTGACCCGCGCCGATTGTCGTTCGGCAGGCGGAACCGGCTCCCGCGAAGAACGGCTGGTTGAGCTTCACCGGCGCTGCGACAGCCAGTTGGAACGCCGCTGGCTGGAACGGTTGGAGGCGCTGAAACTGCGCTTACCCAGTGATGGGCAATACCTGATTGAATCCTGCGCGACCCGGCCTGATTTCTATTACGGCGGCGATTATGGTGCGGCGATTTACATTGACGGTCCGCCGCACGATACGCCGGAGCAGATCCGCATGGATGAAGCCATCACCGCCCGCTTGTTGGAGGCGGGCTATGTGGTGATCCGCTTTCATCATCAAGATGATTGGGATGCGCTGTTTCGACGCCACCCGGATGTGTTTGGGCGAGTGATGCGTAGCGATTAGGGATTAGCGAATAGCGAATAGCGATTGAAACATGAAGAAACATTATGATTTTTCCAAAGGGGTCCAAGGTCAGTTCTATCGACCGGATGCAGTTTTCCGTTTGCCGATCTATCTTGATGAAGAAGTTGAGCATTATCTCTCCGCTAAGGCCGATGCTAAAGGTGTTGATCTCTCGGATTTAGTCAACGAGTTGCTAAAGAGGGACATTGAAACGATCCACATGGACAGCGAGTAGCGAGTAGGGAAACATTCTAATCCCTATCTCCCTATCTCCCTATCTCTCTATCTCCCTCCTGAAGGAGAGCAATGAAAACGACAGTAAAAGCCGCACTCGCCCAACCGGGTACTTTGATTCATGCCCGGGGCCGGGAATGGGTGGTGTTGCCCGAATCCAGCGCCGATCTGCTGTTGGCGCGACCGCTGGGCGGCTTGGATGAAGAGATTGCCGGCATTCTGCCCGCGATAGAACCGGTCGAATCGGCGGCGTTTTCGTTGCCGTCCCCTGCCGATGTCGGCGATTTTCGTTCCGGGCGGCTGTTGCGCGAAGCGGCGCGGTTATCCACGCGGGCGGCAGCGGGGCCGTTTCGCAGTTTTGCCCGCATTGCGGTGGAGCCGCGTCCCTATCAGCTTGTACCGCTGATGATGGCGCTGAAGCTGGACCCGGTGCGGTTGTTGATTGCTGATGACGTGGGGATTGGCAAGACCGTTGAGGCGGCGTTGATTGCCCGGGAATTGCTGGATCGCGGTGAGATTCACCGGCTGGCGGTGTTGTGTCCGCCCCATCTGGCGGAACAGTGGCAGCAGGAATTGGCCGACAAGTTCCACATCGAGGCTGAACTGGTTCTCAGCAGCACCATTCAGCGGTTGGAGCGCAACTTGCCGGTGGGCCAGTCGGTGTTTGATCGGCATCGCTTTGTGGTGGTGTCCACCGACTTTATCAAGAGCGACCGGCGAGCCGCAGATTTCGCGCTGAAGTGCCCGGAATTCGTGATTGTGGATGAGGCGCACGGTTGCACCTTGGCCGGTGGCGTGGGCCGAGGCCGGCAACAGCGGTTTGCGCTGATTCGTGACATCGCCCGTGATCCGGCGCGGCATGTGGTGCTGGTGACCGCGACTCCGCACAGCGGTAATGAAAGCGCGTTTCGCTCACTGCTGGGGCTATTGGATGAGGCGTTTTTTCAGTTGCCCGATGATTTGGAACGCAAGGAACGCGAAGGCATCCGTCAGAAACTGGCCCGGCATCTGGTGCAGCGTCGCCGTTCCGATATTCGCCGGTTTTTGGATATTGATACCGCTTTTCCGACTCGACTCGATAAGGAAGCGACCTATACGTTTAGCCGCGACTATCGCCAGTTATTCGATGACATCGTGGATTTTGTCCGTGAATTTGTCGCCGGAGCGGACGGGGAACGGCATCGCCGGGTGCGCGTATTGGTCGGCGCTGGCGCTGTTACGGTGCGTGTCCTCCAGTCCCGCCGCCGCCGCCGCGACCTTGCGCAATCGGGCGGCAGTGGATACGGCAGTGGATGACGAAGAAGTCGAGGCGATGGGAAACCAAACCGTGCTTGACCAGAACGCCGAGGATGAAGAGGTAACGCTGGATTTCAGCCCCGGCGCGGCCAGCGAACAGGATGCAGAAGCAACCCGCCGCACGTTGCGAGCCTTTGCCCAACGCGCCGAAGCGCTGGCCGGGCCACAGGATGGCAAGTTGCAGGGCGCCATTCCCTTGGTGAAGGCACTGCTGGCGGCGGGATTTCAGCCGATTGTGTTTTGCCGGTTTATTGATACCGCCGAGTATGTGGCGGCGCAGTTGCGAGCGGCATTGCCGAAAGTGCGGATTGAAGCGGTGACCGGATTGTTGCCGCCGACCGAGCGCGAGCGCGAATTGCGACGTTGATGGCGGATGGTGGCGCGTATCTGCTGGTCTGCACGGATTGCCTGTCCGAAGGCGTTAATCTGCAACAGGCATTCAATGCGGTGCTGCATTACGACCTGTGCTGGAATCCGACCCGCCATGAACAGCGCGAGGGCCGTGTGGATCGGTTCGGCCAGCGCCAGCCGGAGGTGCGCGTTCTCACCTACTACGGCCAGGATAATCCCATTGACGGCGTGATTCTCGACGTGCTGATCCGCAAGCACAAGAGCATCAAGAGCGATTTGGGCGTGACCGTGGCGGTGCCCGGTTCCAGCGAACAAGTGGCGCGAACCCTGTTTGAGGGCGCGTTGTTTCGCGGTCACACCGGCGGCGGCGCTCAGCAATTACGGCTGGATTTAGGCGCGGTGCAGCCGAAGATTCGCGCTTTTCATCAGGACTGGGAGAACGCCCGCGATCAGGAAAAGGCCAGCCGGTCGCGGTTTGCCCAGCACACGTTAGCCCCCGAAGCGGTCGCGGCGGAATTACAGAAGGTGCGCGATGCGATTGGGCGCGGCGCCGAGGTTGAACGGTTTTTTCGGGCAGTGATGCAGACCGCGCAAGTGCCGTTCGTGGAGAAAGCCGGGGCGGTCACCGTGCAACTCAGTTTGGAAACTCCCCGCGCCTTGCGCCAAGCCGTGGGCCGCGATGAACCGTTTACCGGGCGCTTTGAGTTGCCGCTGGCGGAAGGCGAAATCTACTTGGGGCGCACCAGTCCGATCATTGAAGGACTGGCGGGGTGGACGCTGGATCAGGCGCTCGACCCGGCGGCCCGCGATCCCCACGCGCCCCGTCCGGTGGCGGCCCGCTGTGGCGTAATTCGCACCGTGACGGTTCAGTCCCGCGTGACCTTGCTGCTGGCTCGGTTCCGCTTTCATTTGCGCACGGCGGGTGCAGCGGGCGAAACCTTGTTATGCGAGGAGATCGCGCCATTGGCGGCCACCGGTTCCGCCGATGCGCCGCACTGGTTGAACGGCGAAGACAGCGAGCGACTGCTGGCGGTGATACCGGACAGCAAACTGGTCCAGACCTTGATCGATCAGCAACTGGCGTTACTCAGTGCGGCCTTGCCCGCTTGGCAAACCGCCTTGGAAGCGGTATCGGGCGAGCGAGCCAGCGCCCAGCGCGAGGCCCATGAGCGGGTGCGACAAGCGGCGAAGACCACGGGCCGCGTCACCATCGAACCGGTGTTGCCGGTGGATATTCTGGGGGCGTATGTGCTGCTGCCGGTGTTAGTGAGATAGCGAGTGGCGAGTGGCGAGTAGCGAGTAGCGAGTGGCGAGTGGCGAGTGGGTATGAACTCACCACTTCCCCATTCCGCAATTCGCAACTCACAATTCGCACACGTGTCAATCCCACCAGAACGCCCACGTCTCGGCGCGTTGGAGATCGGCGGCGGCCTGTTCCAGTTCGGCGCGGTCGAGGCGCCAGCCGTCGGGGGCGAACGCGAACAGCTCCTTCATCGCGTGCACGGCGGCGGCATGGTCGGCGGGCTTGTGGCGGATCTGGAACTCCAGTTGGTCGGAGCCGACCGCGATCAGCTCCGCGCCGTAGACCTCCCGCCAGTGGCGGGCCACTGCCGTCAGCTCCCACGACGCGGGCACGTCGTTCCAGCCGCCAGTCGAGTTGCACCGGGATGGTGGTCGCATCGCGGGTGGGGATGCGCAT
>JAAUTD010000152.1 GCA_012031845.1 Synechococcaceae cyanobacterium SM1_2_3 | reverse complement strand
CAATCAAGTCACGCGCAAGCTCTTGGCTCATACCGTCGGCGTTTGGCTTAACCTCCGCCAAGGTCGCGAGCCTCTCGACTTGGACGGCTTGCTGACCGTTTAACCGGATAAAGTTGCACATCGCGTTCCTTTAAGTACATTGAATTTTCTTTGATCAGTTTATCTGGTACTCCGTCAATCTTGTGCTGATCAGGACTTTCGCTCCATCCGTTCGCCCTGAGCCTGTCGAAGGGCATTCATTGGTAAAAAATGGGGTTCGACAGGCTCACCCCGAACGGTTTTTGAACCTGAAGCGAAAGTCCTGCTGATAAACCCTTCACTATCGGGCTGCTGGCTCCCGCGCCGGAGCATGGGAACCAGAAGACCGCACAGTCGCGGCTTGACCGCTTTAGGAATGCAGTCCGAGCGGTTCAGTAGGGCCGCTCTCATCTCTCAGGAACCCCGGAGCAGGCCACTCCGGGACGCCTAGCGAGTAGAGCGCCACGTTTCGCCGGACGCGCCCGCGAAACCGCAATTGCGGAACAATCCGGGTGATGATGTGGAAGCCCCGGCTTCGCAGGTCATGCACCCGCGCTGCTGCTTCCGGGATGGCATGATCGGCCGTCAGCACAAACGACGGCAGGGGTTGATGCTGGCGGATCAGGGATAGCACCTCGGCGCATTGCCCAGTCACCGGCGGGACGGCTGTAAGCGAGGTTTGGATTGGTACGGC
Organism: Synechococcaceae cyanobacterium SM1_2_3; assembly: GCA_012031845.1. Classification (GTDB taxonomy): domain Bacteria; phylum Pseudomonadota; class Gammaproteobacteria; order Competibacterales; family Competibacteraceae; genus Contendibacter. Next base: position 8,051 of record JAAUTD010000152.1, on the reverse strand, counting down.
CATGCTCGTTCTTCCATAGCATTCGCCGGAACATACCGGCATGGCTCGCTATTTTTTACATTGCCAGCGGGATAGCCACCCGTGTCCGCAAGGCCCTCTCTCTGCGCAGGGTTTCTACTTTCCGCATGGATTCCAGTCTGCGCAAGCGGGAAACGATCAAGACCGTTTCTTCTTTTCTGCTGCTATCACTTCGGCTAGTTTTTTGTGCGACAGGGGAACCACGCGAATTAATTCATTCGCCGCTTTGGATGCTGAAAGATTCTTATCAATATTATCTCGCCAGTATTGCACCGCATCTTCAATCATGGCGTAGTGTTCAGCATGTCGCTTCTTTGCCAATTCGGCGGCTGGATTCTCCCTATCCATTTTCGCAGCCCATGCTGCTTGCAAAATTCCAGCCCAGTATTTGGCATCCGCAGCGAACGTCCACGCCTCATTGTGTTTGTCGTTTTTCTCGGCTTTCATTACCTGGACGGCATAGGCAACGGCAGCAATCATCACTTGGATCAAGGCAAAGTGGGCTATGTTATTGGAGGCGTATTCACCGTCAAGAGGCAGCCCGATTTCATCTGCCGACAATCTGATTTCATCCACCAATTTATCTCCATTTGTGGCGGGATCGTCCCATGCTGACTTGAAAAAATTGTTTAAAAAGAAAGTCTCTGGATCTGCATTCTCCCCATAGTCCTGGTTCGGGTTGTCGGCCATAAGATGGCTACTCATTTCAATCCAAAATTCCCACGCTACACATAGCGCGGAAAAGGCATCAGTTATTGGTGTGCGCATCTCACGCGGCACACGGCCTACAATATCACTCTCTTTCATCGCATCCCTTTCGCGCATCGCCCTTGAATCAGAAGCCGAACCAGCCGGGTGAAGGTTCTCCGGTTTTCAGCCCGTAGGCCCATGCCCAGTAAGCTTTCCCAAAATTGCCGATAAAAGCCTTGCGGCCTTCCTCAATCTGGCTATCCACGAAGGCAAGTTGATGGACCAGCCACGCAATGCTATTGGATTTACCGGAACCGGCGCTGTGCTGAATCAGATAATGATGGCCGCTGCCATTGACCTTGGCGTGATGCTGCGTCGAAATAATGGGCTTCGCGGGCGGCATACAGTGGGCTGGCGGCCAGAGTGGTAACCAACCCATATTCCATTGCAGCTTCGTTGAGCCGTTGGTGATCTTCCGTCGCACTCATCCGCGCCTCCTCAGTCGTCAGGCCATTCATCCAATGCAGTTTTGCCCAGCCAGTAACACGCGAGTAGGGCAGAGGTTTTCAAGGCCTGAGCTGGCATTTTGCCATCTCGGAACGCCGAAGACCGCGAGGCGGCGATCCATCAAGGCCACCCGCTCGGCGGTGTTGGAGTTGCCCGCCTTGCCCAAGATGCTCCAGAACACCGGCAGGGCGATGCCGCGATAGGCGATCCCCAACACCAGGAAGTTGATATCCACCCGGACGAACTTCCAGTGCGTCCGGTCCAGGGTCAGCCGCCACGGGCCGTCGCCGACGGGAACAAGCCGCACCAGCCGCCGCATCCAAGAATCCGGCTCGATCTCAAACGAGCGGAAAAAGCGCTGCAGACGCTTGTAGTGCGAGTCGACCTGGGCTGTGCCGCCAAAACCGGTGGCGATCTAGGCCAGATTGACGCTGCGCACCTTGAACAGAGCCAGAAGAAACCGCGCCAGAAAACCGATCTAGGCGCCGGGCCAAGGCAGATGTTCGGCTAGCACAGCCTCAAGTTCACGGACAGGGTCATTGACGGTGGCTTTCATTGGAGCGCCTGCAAAAAAGCCTAGCTTAAACCACAGCAATCATTGAGTTACGATTTTTGTCCTGTACTGAAGCCTTGAATATACGGTTCTTTTAACTTCGCTTCGGTTTGGCGGCGCAGTTCGGCGGCGCTATCAGAAGGTTTCTCTATTTTCATGCCGCGTTCCTGTTCCGTAAGCGAAGGCGATCAATCCAAACGCCTTGGGTAATCCTGCTTGCTCCAAAATACAGCGATCCTAAACGGATTGTAATTCTTTCCAATCGCTTTCACCCCGCCCTATGGATTGGAGTCATGATCCGATTATCACCCATCCCGTTCGGCTTTCAACGCAGCATTGGATTGAGCCAGCGTGTCTGATTGATTAGCCAGCAGCTTATTCAATTCTTCCTGCGCCTGCCGTAATTCCAGCTCCAGCATTTTCGCAGCAGTGATGTTGATAAAAGTCAGCACCACGCCATCAATCCGGTTATCCAGGGTGCGATAGGGCATCACTCGCACCGTAAACCAGCGGCCATCCTGAGTCGCCAGCGGTTTTTCCACAAAGACCAGAGTGCGCAACACGTCCGCTACATCCGCTGCTAATGCCGGATAGAGCAGATCAGAAGCGATGTCCGTAATCGGACGACCGACATCACCGGGAATCAGCTTGATCAGCTTGGAGGCTTCAATCGTGAAACGCCGCACCCGCAAATCATCATCCAGAAACAGCGTGGCGATATCCGTGCTGTTCAGCAGATTCTTCATGTCGTTATTGGCTCGCGACAAATCATCCACCTTGGACTGCAATTCAGCATTCACCGTCTGCAACTCTTCATTCAAAGACTGCATTTCTTCCTTGGAGGTGGTGAGTTCTTCATTGGTGGACTGCAATTCTTCATTAGTGGACTGCAATTCTTCATTAGCGGACTTGAGTTCTTCCTGTGAGGTCTGCATCTCTTCGTGAGTCGCCTGCAAGGCTTCGCGCAATTGCTGCGCTTCCTGTTCCAGTTGAACCAGATCGGCATTGGCGACCGGCGCTTTAGCGGTTTTCCCGCGCTTACCGGGCGGAGTCGCCATATCGTTAAAAATCACCAGCAGCATCCCGCGCAATTCAGCCGGGTCGGTCAAAGCCTGCACCGTTACGTCTACCGTTTGAAAATCGCCATTGGTTTTAACGCGCAAGCCGCGTCGAGTCACGATGGCGTCGGCAGCAGGATTTAGCGCTTGCTGAAACAGTCCCGGCAATGAGTGATGCAGTCCTTCACGAGCCATAGAGAACAGGTTCCAGTTGGCCTGTCCAGCGGCCGGCTCCAGATATTTGCCGGTGCGACCATTGATATAAAGAATATCGCCTTGTGGATTCGTCAGGACGGCGGCTGGGGTATAGCGCTGAAGCAGGAGTTGATCAATCCGCATTTGCAGCGTTGGCTGAGATTTAATCGCTTGCGCTTCTGCCGGTGCGCTCAGCAAAGGCGACGTAAACGTATTGGGAAAGTCGGTTGGCGCGGGGTGCGACTTCGATCCTTCGCGCCGATAGAACCGCCATTTGCCATCTATCGAGGTAAACAAACCCGGTGAATTGCCGATGGTTTCCGCCGAACCCAAAAATAGCACTCCGCCCGGATTCAGGCTGTAGTGAAACAGCGCCAGCAGTTTTTTCTGCAATTCGGCAGTCAGGTAAATCAGCAGATTGCGGCAGATCAATAAATCCAGCTTGGTAAAAGGCGGATCCATGATCACGTTTTGCGGCGCCAACGTGACCATCTCCCGAATCTCCTTGCCGATTCGATAGCCGCCGCTTTCTTCCTTGATGAAAAACCGGCGCAACCGCTCTGGCGACACATCAGCACCGATATTTTCCGGGTAAACCCCTTGCCGCGCTTTGGCGATGGCGTCCCGATCCAGATCGGTGGCGAAAATTTGCAGGGAAAATGAAGGCGGCGAATTGAGCGTCGCCAGCGCCTCCTTGAACGCCATCGCCAGCGAATAGGCTTCTTCGCCAGTGGAACAGCCCGCCGCCCAAGCCCGTAATTGCCCGCCTGCCGGGTAATTCGCCAGCAAGGCCGGAATCACTTGTTCCTGCAACTGCGCCCATGCGGGCGGATCGCGGAAAAAGTTGGTCACGCCGATCAGCAGCTCCTTGAACAGCAATTCGCGTTCCTGCGGATTTTCTTGCAGATAGCGAACGTAATGCGCGATTTTGTCGAACTGATGCAGCCCCATCCGCCGCTCAATCCGGCGGTACAGCGTGCTTTTTTTATACTGGGAAAAGTCGTGGCCGGTATGAGCGCGCAACAGAATCACAATCTTGTCCAGACCGCTCTGGTCGCGCTCTTTCAGCATCGGTTCGGCGCGTGGAATTAAAGGCAAATGTTGGAGATAAGCCGCCAGCCGTTTATACAACTCCTCCGCCGGCGCGACAATATCGGCCAGTTCGGCGTTAATTGCGCTGCGCGGCATCCCGTCAAATTTGGCCGTGGTCGGCTCCTGCACCAGGGTCATCCCCGCCTTTTCCTTGATGGCTCGCAATCCCAGGGCGCCATCGCTGCCCATCCCGGACAAAATGATTCCGATGCTGCGCTCGCGCTGATCTTCGGCCAGTGAACGGAAGAAGAAATCAATCGGCAGTCGCAAGCCGCGTGGCGTGGTCGGCGCGAACAGATACAGCACGTCATGCAGCAGCGACATGTCCTTATTGGGCGGGATCACATAAATGCAGTTTGGCTGCACTTTCATCCCGTCCGTCACTTGCAGCACCGGCATTTTGGCGCTGCGCTGCAACAGTTCCGGCATGACGCCTTGATGGGTGGGATCGAGGTGCTGGACAATGACAAAAGCCATGCCGCAATCCTTGGGCACGGGTTTTAGAAACTGCTCCAGGGCTTCGAGGCCGCCCGCGGAAGCGCCAATGCCGACAATGGGGAAGGTATTGAGAAGAGGTGGCGATGCGGCGGATTCCGGCGGGGAACTGTCAGGGTCAGCGGGATGAGTCATGGTGTGGATTCCTGGGCGTGATGAACGTAGTTTTTACCCAATATCAAGCCCGTGCAACGGTTGTCAGCATTAATCCCCCCTGGAAAAGCAGGGTTATTAAGTTCTAAGGAGCCATAGCCTTGCGGGGATCGAACCACCCCGCCCTTCGGGCACCCCCCTCCTTATCCAAGGAGGGGAACAAACCCACGGCGGCGGCCATCCTGATTTCCCCTCCTCCTTGGATAAGGAGGGGTGGCGCAACGCGCGGGTGGTTGACTCAGCAGAATTTAACAGCCCTCTCCCCCAACCCCTCTCCCGCAAGCGGGCGAGGGGAATGAATGGTTATCAGCGGTTGAGACCGTTATGGAATCACTTCCGCCAAGCAAATTTGCAATAAAAACACATTGAAACGACATAAAGGGCTGTTAGAAGCGAAAGTCGGTTTTGTAATCGCCAGTGGTTAAACCTTTCACCTTCAATCAGCCAGGAGTAGATATTCATGCAGTGGACTATGGGAAAGCTTGTAATTTTGGCAGGACTGATGACGACGGCCACCGTCGCCACCGCTGCTTTTGATGATTCCTCTGAAAATTACCCGGCTAGAGCCGGGTACGCCAACCGGGCGCAAGTGGGCCCGCGTCCCTTCTATCTGGTTGAGAACATGGACGACAGCGTGCTTAAAACTGCGCTGCAACGCTGCGCCGACCGGCCGACGCGAAAGAGCAACTTCTCCATCGGTCATCGGGGCGCGGCCATGCAGTTCCCCGAACACACCAAGGAGTCTTATGAAGCCGCCGCTCGCATGGGCGCGGGCATTGTGGAATGCGATGTGACCTTCACCAAGGATCGGCAACTGGTTTGCCGCCACTCACAATGCGATTTGCACACCACCACTAACATTCTTGCTATTCCCGAATTGGCGGCAAAATGCACAACTCCATTCAGCGCCGCTCAATTTGACGCCGCCGGCAAACTGACTAAAGCCGCATCAGCGAACTGCTGCACCAGCGACATTACCCTGGCTGAGTTCAAGACGCTCTGCGGCAAGATGGACGCTTTCAACCCCAATGCCAAAACGGTGCAGGAATATCTCGGCGGCACGGCCACTTGGCGCACCGATTTGTATTCGGCCTGCGGCACAGTGCTGAGCCATGCCGAAAGCATTGATCTTTTTACTGGCTTGGGCGTGAAAATGACGCCGGAATTGAAAAGCCCGAGCGTGAAGATGCCTTTTCAAGGCGATTACACTCAGGAAGCCTATGCGCAACAAATGATTAATGAGTACAAGAGCGCCCGGGTTTCATCCTGGGATGTTTGGGCGCAATCCTTCAATCTGGACGATGTTCTTTACTGGATTAATAAAGAGCCAGCTTTTGGCCGCCAGGCGGTTTACCTCGATGACGCCAATGAACTCAAAGAATTGCCTACTCTGGCGGAATTGCAGTCCTATGCCGCCAAAGGCGTCAATATCGTGGCCCCGCCGATGTGGGCGCTGCTGGCTCTCGACAGCAAAGGGCAGATTGTGCCTTCCGAATACGCTCGGAACGCCAATGCCGCTGGGCTGGACATTATTACCTGGACGCTGGAGCGTTCTGGCCTGTTGACCGACGGCGGCGGCTGGTATTACCAGACCGTTAATTCCGCGATCAAGAAGCCGGGTGACACAATGGTCGCGCTGGATGTGCTGGCGCGGGATGTCGGAGTCATTGGCGTATTCTCGGACTGGCCGGCCACCGTGACCTATTACGCCAACTGCATGGGTCTGCGCTAACCAGTAGTGCATGGCGAGACTGCATGAATTTTATGTGGGAGCGTGGCTTTAGCCCGCGACCTGTCGCGGCCTGAAGGCCGCTCCTACATATCCTCTTAGGGCTTTTGCTCCATACGTTCGCCCTGAATCTCTGTCGAAGGGCATTCATCGGTAAAAGGCGAGGTTCGACAGGCTCACCTCGAACGGCTTTTGAATCCGAAGCGAAAGTCCTGAAATTGTTTACCGCGCAGTGGGCCGAAACCGGCGCAACCGATTGGCATTGCTCACCACCGTAAATGACGACAGCGCCATTGCCGCGCCGGCCAGCATGGGATTCAGCAACAATCCCGTCAGTGGATACAGTATGCCCGCCGCTATGGGAATGCCCAAGGTGTTGTAAAGAAAAGCGCCGACCAGATTTTGCCGAATGTTGATGAGGGTCGCACGAGAAAGGGCAATCGCATCGGCAATGCCGTGTAACGAACCGCGCACCAGCGTCATTCCGGCGCTTTCAATCGCAATATCCGTCCCCGCGCCAATGGCTAAACCGACATCGGCCTGCGCCAATGCGGGCGCATCGTTAATTCCGTCGCCGACCATGCCAACCACTGCGCCACCCGCTTGCAATTGGGCAATCACTCCCGCTTTATCCAGCGGCAAAACCTCAGCGAAGACTTCATCAATCCCGACCTGGGCGGCAATCGCCCGCGCCGTGACCGCGTGATCGCCGGTCAACAGCACCAGCCGCAATCCCAAATCCCGCAGCCGGGCCAGCGCGGCGATTGAATCCGGCTTGATCGGATCGGCCACTGCCAGCAGTCCGGCCAGCCGATCGTCTATCGCTGCCAGCACTGGGGTTTGCCCTTGTCCGGCCAGCCGTTCCATATCGGCCAACAGTGGCGTCGGATCAATCCCACCTTGTTCCAGCAGCCGCCGGTTGCCGATCCGCACCTGCCGCTGTTCAACCTGTCCCACCGCGCCCTGACCGTTGATCGCTGCAAATTCGCTCACAGCGGGAAGATCAAGCCCCCGTTCGCGGGCGGCGTCCACAATCGCTCGCGCCAGCGGATGTTCGGAACCGGCCTCCACGCCAGCGGCCAGCCGGAACAATTCAGTTTCGTTAAAGCCGGGCGCGGCAATGACGGTAGTCACCGCAGGCCGCCCCAGCGTGACCGTGCCGGTTTTATCCAGCACCACCGTCGTCATTTGTCCGGCCCGTTGCAACGCTGCGCCATCGCGAATCAGGATGCCGTATTCCGCCGCCTTGCCGACGCCAATCATGATCGAAATTGGCGTCGCCAGCCCTAACGCGCAAGGACAGGCAATGATCAGCACGGTCAGCGATGTGACCAGCATGTAGCCCAGGCGTGGTTCCGGGCCGAAATTGAACCAGGCCAGCGCGGTCAGCACCGCAATGATCAGCACCGACGGCACGAACACCGCCGCGACCTGATCGGCCAGTTTGGCAATCGGTGGCTTGCTGCTTTGGGCCTGCCGCACGCTGGCGATAATTTGCGCCAGCAGAGTGGCTTCGCCAACGCGGGTGGCGCGAAAAATCAGTGTCCCGCTCTGATTCAGG
>JAAUTD010000151.1 GCA_012031845.1 Synechococcaceae cyanobacterium SM1_2_3 | reverse complement strand
GGCCGGATCGTCATCAGATCGGCGACGTGTAGATCGTCCCAAGCGCCGCCAGCTTGGCCAAAATACGATCCGGTTTGTCGCCTTCGAGGTCGCGGCTGGTGAGGAGGCCAATCAGGCGATCATCCGCGTCATGCACCAGCAGCATCCGAATCCGGCGCTGGATCAGGATTGCCCGCGCATCGCCAATGGGGGTGGACAGTTCGGTCAAGCAGGGTGTGGTTCGGCTGAAATCGGTCATGACCCGCACAGCCGGATCATGGGGGACGCACTGAATGAAGGGTTGGCTGTTAGCAACCCGATATTTTGGGTGAAAATAGCCGGTGCCAGATTCCAGACGATGCAGGGAGAGCGGTTGGAAGGCTTGAACCATCGGGGCGACTTCTCCAGGAGAAAACGATGCTTCGATAAAGCTGGCAACAATCCTAAAACGTGGCGCATTCGGTTGGGAATGTGACAAATTGCCGCGTATAGCGGATTGGATAGCCGTTAAAATGCAATCGTGACTACGCTTTAACTGCTGCAACTGGATAGGAAACTTGTGAATGGAAGACTTGCAACGCCTGCTGTTGTTACGCCTGCTGGTCGTGTTGGGGCCGGGCGTCATGTTGATTTGGCTGTATTTCGGCCTGAACCTGGCGGACTCGCCGCCTGCGTGGACGATTGCGCTTTTTTGGGATTGATGACCCTCGCCTTCGCCGCGCTGGGTTGGCGGGCCTGGCGGCGTGGGCGACTGACCGCATGGGAGCTGTTCGCGCATCTTCAGATGGATGTGCTGGCGCTGGCGGTGCTGCTGTTTTTCAGCGGCGGGGCCAGCAATCCCTTTGTTTCTCTACTCCTGCTCCCGTTGATTATCTGCGCCGCCCTGCTGCCGACGGGCTGCGCCTGGGCGATGACGGTAGTCACGGTCACGGTTTACACCGCACTGATGTTCTATTACTTGCCGCTGCCGGGAATGCTCAGCGGCCACGGCTCTGGTTTTCACGCCCATTTGTGGGGAATGTGGCTGGTGTTCGTGATTAGCGCCCTGCTGATCGCCGGGTTCGTGGCGCAGTTGGCGGCGGCGCTGCGACAGCGGGATCGGCAGGTGGCGCACTGGCGGGAGAAAGCCTTGCGCGACGAGCAGATATTAACCTTGGGCATGTTCGCGGCGGGCGCGGCCCATGAATTGGGAACGCCGTTATCCACCATTGCGGTTTTAGCCAAGGAACTGGAACACGGTTATGGCGGCGATCCCCTGCTCCGCGCCGACTTGCGCATCCTGCGGCAGCAAGTGGACGTGTGCAAAGACATTCTCGGCGACTTGCTCAAAAGCGCCGACCTGGTCACTGACCGCGAGGCGGCGCAAGCTTTGGATGCGCTGCTGGAACACACCCGCAACCGCTGGCAACTGTTGCATCCCCAAGTGCCATTGCGGGTGAGTTGCGCGGGACCGATGCCATCCCCCTCGGTCGCCGCGCCGCAGACGATCAGCCAGACCTTGATCAGCCTGCTGAACAATGCCGCTGACGCCTGCCCCAAAGGGGTCGATCTGGCCGGACGCTGGGATGCGCGCCGGGTGGTGATCGAGATTCGCGATCAGGGGCCGGGTGTGCAGCCCGATGTCGCTGATCGAGTGGGTGAACCGTTCTTTTCCACCAAGGATGGCGGCACGGGCATTGGGTTATTACTGGCGAATGCGGCGCTGGAGCGGCTGGGCGGACAAGTGAGCCTGTTGCGCGATCCGCAGGGCGGCACCTGCACCCGGATTGATTTACCGGCGCGGATTGGCATGGCTTGACAATGGAAGCGGTGGATGGCTCCAGCCTGCTGCTGGTAGACGACGACGCTACGTTTTGCCGGGTGCTGGGCCTGGCCTTGCGCCGACGCGGTTTCATGGTGGCGACCGCGCACGGCGGCGCGGCGGCGTTGCAACTGGCGCAGGCCGATTCGCCCGAATACGCGGTGGTGGATCTGAATCTGGCGGGCGATTCGGGGTTATGTCTGATCCCGGAATTGCTGGCGCTCGATTCCGCCACCCGCATCGTCGTGTTGACCGGCTACGCCAGCATCGCCACCGCGGTCGAAGCGATTAAGTTAGGCGCGGTGAATTATCTGGCTAAACCCGCTGACGCCGATCAGGTTTTGGCGGCGCTGGAGGCCATTGCGGGCGATCCCGCCGCGCCGGTCAATGCCCGTCCGCTGAGCGTCGGGCGGCTGGAATGGGAACACATTCAGCGGGTGTTGCACGATAACGGCGGCAATATCTCCGCGACTGCCCGGCAGTTGGGAATGCACCGGCGCACCTTGCAGCGCAAGCTGGCCAAGCGGCCCGTTCGATTCTGAGACGCTGGTTTTAAGCACTTAGGACTTTCGCTTAGCTTTCTAAAACAGGACTTTCGCTCCATCCGTTCGCCCTGACACTTCGGCAAGCTCAGCGGTCGAAGGGCATTCATTGGTAAAAAACGAGGTTCGACAGGCTCACCCCGAACGGTTTTTCAATCCAAAGCGAAAGTCCTGGCACTACAGCGTGGTCAGTCTGGGGCGACCATTCAGGTACAGCAGCCGTTGCGCTTCCTCGAAAAAGTCCTCCGGCTGTTCCGGCAACAGTTCGCTACGGGAAAAACGCACCAGCAACACGGTCAACCGCCGGTGAGCGCCAATCAGACAGTCGTTAAAATTCAACGTACTGGCGGTCTTGGCCGCATCGCCGGAGACTTTGACATTCATCTGATTGAGCGTCAGCGCGACCTGGCCCAGCCGCAGATATTGTTCCGGCTGGCGCAAGGTGGCAATCACCTTTTCCAGGTGATGATCAATGGTGGCGGAATCCGCCTGAAGCCGGTTGAATTCGGCTTCAATCTCCGCCAGTTGCCGCTCGACCGTCGCGCTGGTCACGGTTTTTCCGCCAGCGCGGTCTTCCAGCAGGGCTTCCAGCCCCGGTTGCGCGGTTTTCAACACCCGCGCTTTTTTCTGTAGCAATTGCCGCTGGTGCTGCAACTGCTGCTTTTGACTGCGAATGGCGGCCAAACGATCCAGCGCAGCCTCGATCAGATAATCAAAACCGCGCTTCATCATTTCCCGCCGGGTTTCCGCCTCGCTGGCGTTGGGAAAAGCGATCCGGTGATCAGAAAAGTTGACCAGCGTTTGCGGCACATCGCGCTGAATCAGGTCGCCCTGCATTCCCAACCCCAGCACGGTTTTTTCAGTCCGCTCCATGCGCAGCACCGCATAAATTTCAGCGGGGCCATCCGGCAGGCGGGCGGCCTGACCCTGATCCAGCCTCATGCTGGCGCTCAGCACCTCCCGCAAATGATCGGGAGAAACAAACAGGGCGCGCACCTGGGGATCGAGGGTAAAGCGGCGGCGGCTCAGCTCCAGCGCGGGCGGCAGCATTGCGACCTGTTGCGCGACATGGGCGATGGAATGCGCAACCGCATCCCGCAGCTTGCGCTGGTAGTTCGGCACCGCCCGCAGCCGGGGATCGGCGCCATCCACCAACCGCTCAATCGCGGCCCGAATCAGCGCATCGTCGAACGAATGGCTTGCCGTCGTGGGCGCGGCGCGGAACAGGGATTGCAACAAACGCAGAGGCATGGGGGCTTTCCTCCCAACGGCTGATCAGCTTTTCACGCCCGGCAACCGCGACCATTGATAGATCCAGGTTTCGCTGAGCGCACCGCTGGCGTCGCGCAGGAAGCCGCGCAAATCCACCGGTTCGCTGCCCTCGGCGACCAGATCAAAGTTGCAGCGCCATTGGTTCGATTCCACGATGGGGCGAACCGCCAGCTCGCGGATTTCCCCGCGTGAAGCGGTGACCACCGCCTCCACTTTGGCGTCCTTGGGGAGTTGATCCAGGCGTCCGCCTCGAAAATCCAGGACAAATTTCCGAGTGAGCGCAGTCGTTTTCTGTCCTGGCACGCCGCCTTTACCCAGGCGGGTAGCGACTACTTCAGCCCCGCTGGGCCGAACCGGCGGTTGTGCGCCCCAGTGCAGGCGATAGTCGAAGCGCAGTTCCTGGCCCGCCTCAACCGGTTGCGCCGGTTTCCAGAAGGCCACGATGTTGTCAAAGGTTTCATCCGCCGTGGGAATTTCGACCAGTTGCACCAGCCCCTTGCCCCAGTTTCCCAGCGGCTCGACCCACAGCGACGGCCGCTTGTTATAGAACGCGCCGTCGTCCTGATAGTGATCAAACTCGCGGTCGCGTTGCAGCAGGCCAAAACCACGCGGGTTGTCATCCAGAAAAGAATTAACCCGGACATAGTGCGGATTTAGAATCGGCCGCCAAATCCACTCGCCGGTTCCCGCCCAGAGCGCCAGTCCATCCGAGTCGTGAATCTCTGGGCGGAAATCGTCGGCGATGCGCAGGTCGTTCTCGCCATGCTGGAACATTGAGGTCATCGGGGCAATGCCCAGCCGTTCAATGGGGCGGCGTGGAAACAGGCGGCTTTCAACCTGCATGATTGTGGTATCGCCAGGGGTGATCACGAAGCGATAAGCGCCGGTGATGCTGGGACTGTCGAGCAGGGCGTGCAAGGTCAGGGCGGTGGAATCGGCCGCAGGCCGCTCCAGCCAGAACCGGCGGAAAGCCGGAAATTCTCCGGGCGCTCCATGCCGGTATCAATCGCCAGACCCCGAGCCGACAGGCCGTACTGCTTGCTGGCGCCCACCGCCCGAAAATAGCTGGCGCCGAGGAAGGCGAACATATCCCGATCCCAGTCGGCGCGGCTGTTGACCCGGAAACCGGCGAAACCCAGATCGCCGACTTGCGCCGGGATGCGATCCTTGACCCTGGCGCCGTAATTAAACATCTCCCTTGAAAAAATAATCGGTCGGGCGATGCCGTTGGCGACTTCGTAGAGACTGACCGGATGATGAAAAAACAGGCCCAGATGAAAAAAACGGGCCTGAAACGGCAGTTCGCCCCCTGCCCACAGGCTTTGATCGGCGCGGAAACGATTGAGCGCCTGGTAATCGTCATAGTCCATCGCCGCCAGCCACGACGGGCGGGCGTCGCTCAGCGGCACATAGGGTTCCCGCGCCAGTTGTTGCGCGGTCTGCCGCAGCCCCTCGGCGCTAAAGGGCTGACCCTCCGCCCGGGAACCGTTCTGCGCCGCCGCCGTATCCAGCCACGCAACCGGCCACATCCCGCAGCCCGCCAGCCCCAGCAATCGCGTCAATACATCCCGTCGTTTCATGGTTACCCGCCGCTGTTCATTTAGTTACAGGACTTGTGCTTCGGATTCAACAACCGTTCGGGGCGAGCCTGTCGAACCCCGTTTTTTACCGATAAATGCCCTTCGACCGCTGAGCGTGCCGAAGCGTCAGGGCGAACGGATGGAGCGAAAGTCCTGAGTTGTTGTCAATCGCACAATTATAGCCCCTGCCCGCGCCGTCACGCCGTCGCCGCGCCTGGAGAGATACCGGCTGGCTGGATTTAATTGCGCCAGTATTGCAACAGTAGCGGCGTTAGCCGCGCCAGATCAGAAATCACTACAGTGAGCCAGAGCGCCATGCTAATGCCGACCGCAGCGGCGGCAATATCCTTAATGGCGCGAATTTTTTCGTTTTCGCGGGTTTCCAGAAAGTCGCACACGGCCTCGATGGCGCTGTTGAACATCTCCGCGATCAGCACCAGACCAGTAGCCAGCAACAGCAGCTCGAAATCTATCCATTCCTGAAACAACAGCGCCAGGGTCAGGATGATCAGCGACAGCACCATCTTGTAGGCGACGCTGAAATCGTAGAAGACCGCAAATCGCAGCCCGGACCAAATGATTTTGATCTTGCGCAGCGGGTGATAACCGCTTTCCCCAGTGCCCAGAAACTTGTTTCTCATGGCGTCTCCAAAGGGACATAACCGTCGGTTAAAGGAATTTTTGCGCCAGGGCCACCCAGCCGATGCCAAGAATGAACCCCGCCAGCACATCAGACGGAAAATGCACCTGTAAGTAAATGCGGGAGGTCGCCACTGCGACGGTCAGCATCAAGGCCACGGCAATCGCGGCAAACAGCCATTCCGGGTAAAGGCGACGAGTCATCAGCACCATACACAGGGCAAAGGCGACGATATGCGTCGTGTGGGCGCTGGGAAAAGAGCTGTCGGTGGGCAAAACCACCAGCGGCTCCATAAGATCGGGCCGTGGCCGATTCAAAACCGCCTTAGCCAGATGAACCAGCAGCGTCGCGCCGCCGAAACCGGCCAGCAACAACAGAGCTTCGGCGCGCTGTCGCCGATGCAGCAGGAATGCGCTGATCAGCGTCGCCAGCGGGGTCAGGACATACAGCGATCCCAGCCAGGTGACGCCGCGAAAGAAACCGTCCAGTCCTTCGGAACGCAAGGTCGCGGCAAACAGCAGAATCCGGGTATCCCACGACATGAAGATTTTCTACTCGGGCAAGGACTTTCGCTTTTCGTCATTCCCGCGAAGGCGGGAATCCAGTCATTCGTTGAAAAGAATGGATACTCGCCTTCGCGGGTATGACGAATTTATGGGTTTAGCGAAAGTCCTGTTGGGCAAGGAGCGAGTGACCAAAGGATTGATCCAGAAACGCGGATAGCCGACAGGATGTCGGCTATCAATGATTTCGCCTCGTTGCCGAGGCGGTTATGGAGCAATGATGCGGCTGATTTTATCCAGCCATTCAGTATTCCACCAGAATGTTTTCATCACGGACGATCATCTGGCAGGCCAGTCGCCACGGCGGCGGAAAATCGTCCACCAGAATCTGCTTGATGTCGTCATCAGTAATCTTGCCCAATTGCTTGAGCAGATTGCGTTCCTTCTCAGTGGGCGGCCCGCCCAGGCGCGCCTTGCTTTCCAGACTGGTGACTTTGACCAGACAGGTGCCGCATTCGCCATCCTGGCAATCGAAAGCGATGGGAATCTTGTTGGCCTTGGCCAGTTTGAGCAAGGTTTCCGTATGGCTGCCCGCCACCGCGTAAATGGTTTTGTCCTTGTGAGCAGGATTGGAGAACGTGATCGTCGGCATGGTGAAGCTCCTGGGAAGTGGATTAAGGAGGGATGGCTTGATGCTTTAGCTGGGCCTGACCACAACTTCGCCGCCGAGAATCTGAGCCTGACAGGCGAGGCGGAAGTGGCGTCCGGCAAAGTGTTCTCGCAAGATCCGGTCTTCCAGCACCGACGGTTCGCTCAGATGTTGCCAGCCGCTGACGACCTTCATCATGCAGGTGCCGCAATCGCCTTCGCGGCAACCATAGATAATGCCGGAGTTGACCTTATCCGATATTTCTATCACCCGGGTGCCAGCCGGCACCGTGACTGTCACGTCAATATCTTCAAAAGTAAGCTGAGCTTTCGCCATTGGAGATGCCCTTACAAGAGGTTAAGTTTTGCTGTGCTCCGTACCCTATGCGCTGAATTGGCATAAAGCAAAGCGTTGATCGGCAACAAAGCAAAAAATGAACCAGATTAAAATTAACAAATTAACTCGATGTTTTTATTTGTAATAATAAGCAGCAGGCAATTTCTCAGGTAAGGATTGCGACAAGGCGGAAAGGGCGTTACGCACAATTTAGGATCACGGCGGCATGATTTGGATCACAGCGGCGCAGAGGTGCTGCGATTTTTGATGCAGGAACATGGATTGCGCCAGAGCGATTTGCCGGAGATTGGCAGTCAGGGCGTGGTGTCAGAAATCCTGAACGGAACCCAGGCGCTGAATACCCGGCAGATTCAGGCGTTGGCGCAACGCTTTGGGGTGGATGCAAGGGTGTTTCTGGGTTAATCCAGCAGAGCTAAGAATGGGCATTACAGCGCCAACCATTGAAAGGTAGGCGATGCCTACCCTACTTTGTTGGCGCTTGGCCGGTTGGAAACGAATGAGCGTTATATAGCGTGCCGGTTGTGGCTGGCCAGGGATCGTCATCGCCGATCAGGATGAAGCCCGCCCAGTAGTGCGGTTTGCAAAAACCGAATCATCAAAATCCGCTTCACGGTAGCGCCGACCCAGCCGCTTTTTAACCTCATCGAGACTCAACTCCCGCAGCCCGGTCCGCGCCTGCGTCAGCAGCCATGACCAGGATTGAGTCGGCTGGCTGGCAGCGGCTTCGTATAGCAACTGATGAAACAGCCAGGTCGCCACGGCATCGCAACGCCACAGCGGGGCGATGACCCGGCGCGCGCCAGCGGCGACCAGCGCCGGTCCCAGCCCCACCGATCCCAGCCAGTGAACGGCAGCCCGGCCGTGCAATCCGGCCTGGCAGGCGGCTAGGCCAAAATGGCCGTGTGGTTTCAGCGCCGCCAGACACCAGGCGAAGACTCGCTCGGAGTCGCCGACCTCGAGATAACTGGCGCGTGGGTCCAGCGGTTGATAGTGGCCGTGCAGGATCAAGTGGCTATGAGTGCGGGTGTGTAGCCCGGCCATGATGTCGAAAGCGGCGGTGGATTTTACTGGCTGGGTATTGGGCCAGTAGTCGCTGGCTGTCTTCGCTTGTTCAACGCCGTAACCAGCTTCGGGACTATAGGCGACGAACGTCGGCGGGTTTGTGACCGGCGGCGGATCTCGGGCATCGCGCCAGCCAGTCAGGTTGACCACTCGGGTCAAGGTCAAGGCAGCGGGGGCGAACGCTTCCCACGGCAGTTGCGCCAGTTCGGCGGGTAACGCCAGGGCCACGCGGTTGCAACCGGCCTCGGTCGCCCATTGGCTCAGGGTCGCGATCACCGCGTGCGCGGGTTGGTCGGCGCGGGTGAGTTGCGCAAACTTCTTGGCAAAGTGGTTGGAGAGTTCGCCCTTTTCGACCCAGGCATCCCACGCGCTGAGAATTCCCTCTGAGCCGCGCCAGCGGTCGCCTT
>JAAUTD010000009.1 GCA_012031845.1 Synechococcaceae cyanobacterium SM1_2_3 | reverse complement strand
GGGAACCACCCGATCCCATCCCGAACTCGACCGTGAAACCGTGCAGCCCCTATGATCGTGTGAGCATTACTCACGCTAAAGTCGGACATCGCCAGGCTTTTATTACTAGCCCCTGCCTTTTCGCGAAGGCGGGGGTTTCAATGTAAATTGGAGATTAATTTTTTATGTCCAGAGTCTGTCAGGTGACGGGTAAACGTCCGATAACTGGAAATAACGTCTCTCACGCCAATAACAAAACCCGCCGCCGCTTCCTTCCGAACCTGCACACTCATCGGTTCTGGATTGAAAGTGAGCGTCGTTTTGTAAAATTGCGTGTTTCCTCGCAAGGTATGCGTATCATCGACAAAAAAGGAATTGACGTTGTCCTCGCCGAATTGCGTAACCAAGGTGAAAAATTTTAAGGAGTGATTTGCCATGCGTGACAAAATCAAATTAATTTCCAGTGCAGGAACAGGTCATTTCTACACTACAACCAAAAATAAGCGTACAACCCCTGAAAAACTGGAGATGAAGAAGTTTGATCCGGTTGTTCGTAAGCATGTTATATATAAAGAAGCCAAGATTAAGTAGCTAATTAGCGTAGTTGTTATTTTTAGCAGCATAAAAAAGACCGCGCTCAGTGGTCTTTTTTATGCGCTGTATTTTGATCAGACTGTGGTGTGCATTGTGTAGCCGCGTAAAGAATGGGAAAACAGGCGTAGTGACTGAATACCGCTAGTATCCGCTTGTTCGCACCATTCTTGCAGAGACGCCACAAGTTTATCATGATGGGTAGTTGCTCGATTCCAAACACTTTGTAAACTCAAGCGAAATTCATAAACGGTGCGCAAGCTTTGGCTAACATTAAGAATTTTGTTTAGCTGATTGTAGTCCTGATCAACCCAATAAGCTTTTTCGCTGATTAATAAAGATCGAGCGCACTTTAGAATCCGCTGTTGAGAACTATCAGCTCTTAGCAACTCCTCGCGCAGCACCGGCGAAATTACTGATTTGCTGAAATCAGCCATCACCGAGAACCGATTTAAAATCACTGCCCGTAGCGTATCCAGATCAATGATGTCTTTGCCGGGAATACATCGCGGTACTGGGGCAATCCTCTTAACATGCGCCAAATTCAGAATTTCCAAAACTCGAATATAAAACCAGCCAATATCAAATTCCCACTGCTTGTTTGATAGCCTGGCTGAACTGGGGAAAGCATGGTGGTTATTGTGTAACTCCTCGCCACCAATCAGCAATCCAATAGGCGAGAGATTGGTGGAAGCATCATGTGGCTCGTAATTACGATAACCCCAGTAATGACCCAAACCGTTAATGACGCCAGCAGCCCAGAACGGAATCCAGATCAATTGCACTGCCCATATCGTCAATCCGGGCGCTCCAAACAATGTCAAGTTGAGCAACAGCAGGAAAGTCACGCCCAATTGGTGGTGACGGGAGTAAATGTGGCGTTCCAGCCAATCATCAGGTGAGCCATAGCCATAGCGATCCAGTGTTTCCAGCTTGGACGCCTCAGCGCGATACAATTCAACGCCTTCCCAAAGCACCCTGCGAATACCCAAAATCTGTGGGCTATGCGGATCATCTGCTGTCTCACACTTGGCATGATGTTTACGATGAATCGCGACCCATTGCCGGGTTACCATGCCCGTGGTGAGCCATAACCAGAAACGGAAAAAATGGCTGATGACCGGATGCAAGTCCAGAGCGCGGTGGGCCTGAGCGCGGTGCAGAAAAATAGTAACGGCGATGATGGTCACATGAGTGAAAAGCAAGGTTGCTAACACCAGTTCCCCACAAGACAGATTCAATAGGCCATGCGTTAGGAAGTCCAATTCAATACCTTTATGCAGAAGCAATTTATCAAGAGTGGAATAAAGCAGACTTATTGAGTCTTCTTAGCCACGAGCCAATAACCAAAACTCAGTGCAAAAATAACTGCGGCCGTCGCCCAGATATAGGTGGGTTCCAGTGTTTTATAATCCATTACAATGACTTTCCGGGCGATAGCCATCAATGCTGTAGCCAGCACCAGTTTGACGTGCAAAACATCATCGCGCAGATACAGCACGATATTAAGAAAAATTTCAATAGCGATCAGCGTGACCATGAATGCGCTGAATGACACGAGAATATCATTCACGCTTAATAAGCCTACCGTAGGCGACACAATGGCTCTCTGGTAGAGAACCCAGGCCACGTCGGCAACGCTCCACATAATTACCAGCGTCATCAACACCGCTAGTATCCGCACACAGAAGCGAATGACCACATGCAACCAGTGAATAAAAGGTTCTTCGCTTTCGTTAATTTTCAGGCCCTCTCCGGCATCGTGATCGGGGTGTATGGGTTGATTGGAGAGATTTTCATTTTCCATAATGGGTTCTGTATTTGAGAGGACGGACAACAGGCATTGACCCTAGCTACTATGATAGCGTTCCCTGAAATCCAATTCACCGAAACGCCATGACAAACCATAACCTTTTGCAAGTACAAGGATTAAGCCGCTGTTATGGGGAAAATCAGGCGGTTGACGCGGTTAGCTTTACCCTCGAACGCGGCCAGATACTCGGTTTTCTGGGCGCTAATGGCGCGGGCAAATCCACAACCCTGCGGATGCTGGCCGGAGTATTGGCGCCAGACGCCGGACTAATTGTGATTAACGGCGCTGATCTGTTGGATCAGCCAGGCCGAGCCAAGCAGGCTATCGGCTATTTGCCTGAACAGCCGCCGCTGTATCGCGAATTGACGGTGGATGAGCAACTGCATTACAGCGCCCGCATTCACGGTCTCAGCCGCACCGCCAGTCGTCAGGCGGTAGCGGAAACCAAGGTACGGTGCGGGCTGAATGATGTTAGCCGACGCCTGATTGGCAACTTGTCTAAAGGTTATCGGCAACGGGTCGGCATCGCTCAGGCTATCCTGCATAAGCCGCCATTGATTCTGCTCGACGAACCTACTGTGGGTCTGGATCCGATGCAGGCGCTGGAAATGCGCGCCCTGATCGGCGAACTGGGGCGGGAAAATCATGGGGTGATTCTCTCCACGCATCTGCTGGCGGAAGTGCAGGCAGCCTGCACCCACGTCCAAATCATGCACCGTGGGCGACTGGTTTACCGCGCTCCACTCGCCGATTTGCGCCAGCAACGCCCATCGGGTCGCTTGCGATTCGGTCTGAATGCGCCCCCGCCGGTGGTTGAGTTGGCAAAACTGCCTGGGGTCACTCGGGTCGATGATCTCGGCAGCGGCCAATTCCGGTTGCACCACGATCCCGATGTCGCTATCGGCCCGTCATTGCTTGAACACGCACGGATCGGCGGCTGGAACGTGTGGCAAATGACGCCGGAACCGACGGGATTGGAACAGATTTTCGTTGATCTGATGCTGAAACAGGAGACCGGGGCATGATCTTCATTATCGCCGCCCGTGAGCTGCGCAGCCTGTTTTTGTCGCCTCTGGCCTGGACGCTGCTGGCGGTGGCGCAAGGGTTGCTGGCGTGGATTTTTATTGTGCTGGTGGATGATTTTCAGCAGGCGCAAGGGCGGCTGATCAACCTGGATAACCCGCCCGGCGTCACTGATCTGGTGGCCGCGCCGCTATTTCGGGTGGCGGCCTGGGCTTTGCTGCTGGTGACGCCGCTGTTGACCATGCGCCTGATCAGCGAAGAACGCCGCACCGGCACACTCGATCTATTGCTCTCCGCGCCGGTTGGAATTTCAGAAATAGTTTTCGGCAAGTATCTGGGCGCACTGCTATTTCTTTTATTGATCGTGGCGCTGACCGTGTTAATGCCGCTGACGCTGCTGGCGGGCGCGGCGCTGGATTGCGGCAAACTGGCGGCTGCAACACTGGGCTTGATCCTGCTGGCCGCCAGTTTTACCGCCGCGGCCTCTGTTTATCTGCGCTGACGACGCAACCCGTGGTGGCCGCCGCCGCAACTTTTGGCCTGCTGCTGGCGTTCTGGATGATGGACGCCATCGGCGCGAGCCAGGGAACCGCCAGCATTCTGTTCAAGTATCTGTCGCTTTCGCGCCATTACGACGCCCTGCTGCTCGGTTTGGTCAAAACGGAAGATGTGGCCTATTACCTGCTGTTCAGCGCGGCGTTTCTGGGCCTGACCATTCACCGGCTGGACAGTCATCGCCTGCGGACCTGAATCATGCGGATTGATCTTTCGTTACGGCGCTGGCTGTGGCTGCAAAATTTATTGTTTACCCTGCTGTTGGTCGCGGTGATCGGGCTGCTGGCCTGGCTGAGCCTGCGCTACACCGCACAGGCCGACTGGAGCGCCAACCGGCGCAACACCCTGTCCTCCGCCAGTCAAACCCTGCTGACGCATCTGGACGGGCCGATCCGCGTCACCGCCTATGCCCGCGATAACCCGGCCTTGCGCGACGCGATTGCCCGGCTGATCGGCCGCTATCAGCGCTATAAAATCCGATTTATCCCTGAACTTCGTCAATCCCGATTTATTGCCCGACCGGGTGCGCGAACTCGGCATCACGCTGGACGGTGAGCTGTATCTGGAATATCGCGGGCGCGGTGAAAAGCTCCGCCATCTGAGCGAACAGTCGCTCACTCAAGCCTTGCAACGACTCAGCCGTGAGCGCGAGATCATTCTGCGGTTTCTCGACGGCCACGGCGAACGTAAACCCCTGGGTGTCGCCAATCATGATTAGGCACTTTCAGTCGCGAGTTGCAGCAAATCGGCATCCAGATTCATTCGCTGGATTTGGGCATGGAGCCAAAAATTCCACCCAAGACCGCTGTGCTGGTGATCGCCAGTCCACAAACTGTGTTGCCAACCGGTCAGGTCGCAGTCATCCTGGACTATGTGCAGCAGGGCGGTCATCTGCTGTGGCTGCGGGAGCCGGGCGATCCTTCCGGCTTGCAAGCATTGGCGACCCGGTTGGGCGCACCGGCATTGCCGGGAATGGTGATAGACGCCGACGCTACGGGACTGGGCATCAACAACCCCGCGTTTATTCCGATAGCCGATTACGCGCCACACCCCATCACTGAATCCTTGCGTTCTCCCGCCCTGTTGCCGCAGGCCGCCGCGCTGGACCTGCAACCGACATCAGAATGGAAAGCTACGGCGCTGCTGGAAAGCCAGTCGCGAAGCTGGACTGAAACGGCGGAGCCTGATGCGACGCTGCGCTTTAATCCTGATAGCGCCGAACGGGCCGGCCGCTGACGGTGGGCGTGGCCCTGTCGCGATCCCGCTCATCCGGCAGCGGCCCAGCGGCCATGAATGAACAGCGGATTGTCATTATTGGCGATGGCGATTTTCTGTCGAACAGCTATCTGGGCAACGGCGCTAACCTGCAATTGGGACTGAATATGGTTCATTGGCTGACGCGGGATGATGCGCCGATCATCATTTCACCCCGGACCGCTCCCGATCCGGCGCTGAATCTGTCAGAAGGCGCGCTGGCCCTGATTGCGGCGGTCTTTCTGATCGGGCTGCCGCTGGCGCTGCTGGCGAGTGGCTGGCTGATCGCGTTTCGGCGGCAGCGGCGCTGATGATGAACGCACTGACGCGGCGTATTTTGATCAATCTGGGCTTGCTCGCCCTCGTGGGCGGGCTGGCGGCAATGGCGTGGTATGAACCCGGTCTGGACCATTCGGCGCTACCTTCATCTTTGCTCAATTTCGCCTCTACGCAGATTCAGCGAATCGCGGTCGAGCGGCCCGGGCAGGATCATTTGGCGTTTGAGCGGCGCGGCGACCGTTGGTGGATGACGGCTCCAGGCCAGGGCGCGGCCAATCCGGTACTGATCCAGCCAATTCTGCAACTGGCGGAAGCGCGCTGTCCGCTGCGCTATGCAGCGCCGGGAGTGAGCCTGAAGCCGCTGGGCTTTGATCCGCCGCGTTTGCGCCTGCGGTTGAATGATCAGACGGTTGAATTTGGCGCGACTGCTCCCACCGACGGCCAGCGCTATCTGCGAATTGGCGAAACGGTTTATCTGTGCCTTGATCGGCTGTATCCGCTGTTGACCAGCGCCGCCGCCAGTTTTCTGGCCGCGCCGTTTGAATCGGCGGCATCAAAGGCGAGATCCGAATAATGCCGGAATTACCCGAAGTCGAAACGGTGCGGCGTGGCATTGCGCCGCATCTGATCGGCCAGATCATCGCGCAAGTGATCGTGCGGCAACCCCGCTTGCGCTGGCCGGTGTCGGAAACCTTGGCGCAGCAGTTGCCGGGCCAGATAATTCAGCGGGTCGAACGGCGGGCCAAGTATCTGTTGTTGCGCACGGCTGGCGGGACGGTGATTTTGCATCTGGGCATGACCGGCCGCCTGCGGATTTTGTCGGCGGAGACCCCCCTGCAAAACATGATCATGTGGATTTGGTGCTGGCCGACGGCGATTGCCTGCGCTTCAATGACAGTCGCCGGTTTGGGGCGGTGTTGTGGACGGTGGAGCCGCCGGAACAGCATCCTCTGCTTCAATCCCTGGGGCCGGAGCCGTTCGATCCCGCTTTTTCCGGCGGCTATTTGCAGCAGCGGGCGCAAGGCCGAAGCTCGGCGATCAAGACCTTCATCATGGATCACCATCAGGTCGTAGGCGTTGGCAACATCTACGCCAATGAATCGCTGTTTGCGGCCGGGATTAGCCCACTGCGCCGGCGGGACAAGTGAATCTGGCCGAATGCGAACGGCTGGCGGCAGTGATTCGGGAGATTCTCGGCGCAGCGATTGAACAGGGCGGAACCACGCTGCGCGACTTTATCGGCAGCGACGGGGAATCTGGATACTTTCAGCAATCGTTGCGGGTCTATGGCCGTTACTTGCAACCCTGCCGGGTCTGTAGCCAACCGATCCAGCGCAGCCGGATCGGTCAGCGGGCGACCTACTATTGCCTGCGCTGCCAGCGTTAGCGGTTTTCCGTTGGCGCCGACTCGCGGTCCGTTGCCGGTAGCGTGGGTTGCTGGGCTGGTGGAGTGACTTCACGCTTTTTAACCGACGGCGCATAAATGACCACCGCCGTCACCATTCCCGGGCTACTGAAGCGTTTCAGAGTCGCTGTGGTTGGGAGCGTCCCCTCGCGCAGAGCTTGCAGACCGGGGTCATCCTTGATCTGAGTCTGCATCAGATCGCGAATATGGCCGAAGCGGCGCGCGCTCGGCTCGCCGTCGTCATAGCCGCTGGCGACCATTTGGATTTGATCGCGATGGGTCGGATTTAGCCCGCTTTGCCAGTCGGTCTCATCGCCGATGGCCAGCCCGGTCAATGCCTCGGTTGCACTGCGAAGGGCAACCTGCTCCGCTTCGGCCTGCCGTGTTTCCTGGCCCGCAGGATCATCGGGAAGCTGGCTAACCGGATGACGGGCATAACCGATCAGCGCCATTTCGCCGGTCGCATTGACCACAATGAGCCGGTTGCCGACTGCTGGAATCAAGCCGCCGCCGACTTCGGCCAGGGTTTGTTTCAGTCCTTCCGCTAGTGACGCGGTTTCCAGCGCAAAAGCCGTCGGACGAGTCAGCCGGGTAGCGGTGCGCGGGGTCGTCACCAGGTGAACCCGGATGGCAAACTTGGCCGGATCATCCTCGACCGCGTAGGCCACGAAACCCCGCGCCACGATCCGCAAAGCCTGCTCCTGCCGCTCGGCGTCGGTGGTCGCCAGATTGACCAATGCCAGCCGGATCGCGTCATCCTGTTGCAACCGCTCGCCAATCAGCCGCCGCAGGTCCAGCGGCAAGGTCCGCAAGCAGGCAGTCAGTCGCATCCGGGCATCCATAAACGCCTTAAAGTGCGCTTCACGGCGGGCCAAAGCGACATTGCCAGTTCTGGCATAGCCTGCTGCGCCGGTGACTATCCAGCCAAAATGGTCGCCGCTGAATCGCAGCATCCGGCAACCGATAACGCTGCGCTGGCCGATGGCGGCGATGATGGCGTCCTGGGCGGTGCGGGCGCGCAGCGTCAGCATTCCAGACGGGTCGTGCTTGATGATGCGCACCCGTCCGCTGGGTTTTGGCGCTGGGGATGATGGCGTGGCGACAGCCGCTTGTAACGGCGCGATGAACTCATCGTCCGGCCCCGGTGTGGCCCCTGCTGGCGAATGCGACAGTACGCCCGGTAAACTCAGGAGCAATAGCAGCAAGCAGCGCCAGGACTTTCGCTCCATCCGTTCGCCCTGACGCTTCGGCAAGCTCAGTGGTCGAAGGACATCCATCGGTAGAAATACGGGGTTCGACCGGCTCACCCCGAACGGTTTTTGAACCTGAAGCGAAAGTCCTAAGCGCATAGTTAAAGCCATCAATCCGGCGCTTGTTCGGTGTCGGCGGCGCGCCCGATCAGCGCCAGTTTTTCCTTGGTGCGCCGCAGTTGAATGATCGCCTCGTCCAGTTCGTTGCCCCAGGATTTCGGTTCGGAACCGCGCCGCAATTCCGCCAGTTTGCGGCGCGTCACCTCCAGTTCCCGCACCGCCATTGCCAGTTCATCCGTAGTTTTTTTCAGCCGCCGGGCGACGACCTCAGCGATATACCGGTACAGCAAGGCATGGCAGGCGTCCCGATCCGCATCGGGCAGCTTTTGCAAAAAGCCGGGGCTGAGCTCCAGACACCAGGTGGTGGCTATCGCGAATACTGAAGCGGTGCGGGTTTCATCGCCCAGCACCGACAGTTCGCCAAACAGCTCGCCCACCTGATCCAGCACCGCTACCGGATTTTTCTGCTTGATAACCCGCACCTTGCCGCTGATCAGCACATACAGGCGATCACCGAATGCGCCTTCAGGAATAATCAAATCGTCAGGTTCGTAAATGACCACCCGGCTGGCGTTCAATATCTCATGGAGGCGTTGATCGCCAAACGATTTGAGAAACGGGATATGTTTGAACTTGTCGGCCATTTCGCCCAAGGCCGGGCCGCTTTTGTAAATTTGCATGTCGGGTATCCTGTAGAAACGGCTGGATGCTCAGGGGGTATAGCCGGGAATCTGACCGATGTTCACTGCGTCAATCTGCTCCGGCTGCAAATACCGCCGGGCGTAATCCAGCCAAACGCCATTGCGGATGAAGACATCAAACAGGTCGGGATCGATTTCATGATCCCGCACCATCCACCCGAGAATTTTTAAGACCTCGCTGAGCGGTTTACCGGTTTTGTAGGGGCGGTCGCCAGCGGTTAGCGCCTCGAACACATCCGCCAAAGCGATAATGCGGGTGGGCATACTCAATTGCTGTTCGCTCAGATGACGATAATATCCACTGCCGTCCAGCTTTTCATGATGACAACCGGCGTACTCCGGCACATTGCGCAGCATGGTCGGCCACGGCAGGGTTTTTAACATCTGCATGGTCAGCACTACATGCTCTTCGATGATGGCGCGTTCGTTCGGGTTCAGCGTTCCCTTGGCGATGCAGAGGTTGGCGATTTCGTCCTCGGACAAAAAGCGCATTCCTGCCCATCCGGCCCGATCCAGCGGTAAGCCCCGATCTGCCGCACCTTCTCCTGCGCTTCGGGCGACATGAGTTCGCCGCCGACATTGCAGCGGCGCAAATGGTCGCGAGCATCGTCCAACTCAGCCAGCCGGTGATGAAAACGCTGCTCCAGTTCAGGAATCGCCGCCAGGTCGCCGCGCTCTACTGCCGCCAGCCGGGCCTTGAGGAAGTCAATTTCAGCGTCGCGCTTGAGAACTTCAAAGCGGGTGTCAATCTGGTGGATGCGATCAAACAGGGTTTGCAGCTTGGTGGCCTTGTCCACGACATGGGTAGGCGTGGCGATCTTGCCGCAGTCATGCAGCAGTCCGGCGATCTTGAGTTCGTACAGTTCATCGGGGCTGGGGCGGAAATTTTTCAGCAGCCCCCGTTCGGATTGACGGGCCGCCTCGGCGATCATCATGGTCAGAATCGGCACTCGCTGACAGTGGGCGCCGGTGTAGGGCGATTTGTGATCAATCGCGGTGTTGATCAGCGCGATCAGCGCCTCGAACAGGCCCTTGAGCTGACTGATCAGTTGATGATTGGTCAGGGCGATAGCGGCCTGGGAAGCCAGCGATTCGGCCAGTTGCCGGTCGAATGACGAGAAAGTCCGTACTTTGCCGGTTTCCGGGTCCAGCGCGTTGATGAGCTGAAATACGCCAATAATCTGATCTTCATGGTTTTTCATCGGCACTGTCAGAAACGAACGGGAGCGATAGCCGGTTTTTTGATCAAAGCGCCGGGTTCCCGAAAAATCGAAATCCTGGTCGGCATAAGCATCATCAATCACTACAGTCGTGTTATTCAGCACCGCATAGGTAACCACCATCCCGGTTTTGGGCTGACCGCGGTCATCGTAGAGCGGAATCGGCGGGAACGGGATCGGCGCGCCGGTGGCCCCACCCATGCAAAGCTGAAGCGAATCGTTGCGCAGGACTTCAAAATGCAGTTGCTGGGTCATCTCATCCAGCCGATACAAGGTGCCGCCGTCGGCGTTCAGCAGGCTTTTGGCTGCGATCAGAATAGTTTCCAGCAGCTTCGGCGTATCACGTTCTTTGGAGAGCGATACGCCAATCCGGTTGAGCTGTTCCAGGCAATGCAATAAATCGCTGGAATGAAGTCGAGACATGGATGATCCTTGATTCCCAGACAGAGAAGATTAAAAGCGGACTGAACTTTAATGGGCTTTCGCTGACGGCAGCGCAGAACGGGCATCCCGCCCGTTCTACGTCAACTGCTGCGCCTCAAAACGAAAGCCCTGCCTAATTATAGCCAGGACTTTCGCTCCATCCGTTCGCCCTGAGCCTGTCAAAGGGCATTCATTGGTAAAAAACGGGGTTCGACCGGATCATCCCGAACGGTTTTTGAATTCGAAGCGAAAGTCCTGATAGCCATGCTCCGGAGCGGATTAGCGGTCGCGAACCGGGAAAGCCCTGATAACGTAAGTCAACGCCAAGTCTTTCGTATCAATGCTTGGTAAAATCCAGCCGGGCAATTTCGCCACGGCCTTGCCATTTCCCATGCTCATGAAGACCTTCCGCCACTGTTTTTTGACGATTGTTGTTGCCGTCCTGCTGATCGGCTGCGCCGCAACCGGCGATCCGGCGAACGATGATGCTGATCCGCTGGAAAGCTATAACCGCGCCATGTTTGCGTTCAACGAGCGGCCGACCGCGCTATTTTCAAGCCTGTCGCCCAAGCCTATCAGGCGGTGCTGCCCGATCCGGTCATTGCCAGCGTTGGTAATTTTTTCAGCAACATCAATGACGTGATCGTGCTGGTCAACGATATTTTGCAATTCAAGTTCCATCAGGCGGCGATGGACAGCAGCCGGATCGTGTTGAACACCACCTTCGGTCTGGGCGGCCTGTTCAATGTCGCCAGCCGGATGGAACTGCCCAAGCATAATGAGGATTTCGGCCAGACCCTGGGCTATTGGGGCATCGGCGAAGGCTATTACATCGTGCTGCCTTTGCTGGGGCCAAGTACGATTCGCGACACGGTGGGACTGGCCGGGGATTTCATGATCAGCCCAATTGACTGGGCGACCGATTCCGAGACGGTTGAATGGAGTCTGTGGGGGCTGAATCTTATCAATCGCCGCGCTGGCTTGTTGCGAGTTGAACGCGCCTTTGCCGACGCCCAGATTGATCCCTACACGTTCCGGCGAAGCGCCTATTTGCAGCAGCGCCGCAATCTAGTCAGCGACGGCAGTCCATCCAAACCGGATTTCGATTTTGGCGCCGACCCGGACGAGAAACCGCAAAGCCCGCCATGAACCGGCGCGTTCTGCTCATCAAGTTGTTGCGGCTGAGCGCCGGGTTGCCGTTGCCGCTGGTTCACGCCATCGGCGCAGCGTTGGGTGAGGCGCTGTTGTGGTTTCCCAATGAAGTGCGCCAGGTGGCCCGGCGCAATCTGGCGCTGGTTTTCCTGCAATGTTGCCGCCGACCGCCAACGCCTGTTGCGCCGTAATCTGCGGGAAACCGGCAAGCTGATGCTGGAGCTGGGGCCATTGTGGCTGTGGCGCGGCGAGCGGGTGTTGAAGCTGGCGCAGGGATCGGTGAGCGGCGAGGACGATCTGGCTACTGCGGTGCGCCAGAAACGGGGCGCAATCCTGCTCACGCCGCATCTGGGGGCCTGGGAAATGGCCGGTTTGTACTATTCAAGCCGCTATCCGCTGACCATTCTGTACCGACCCAGCCGACTGGGACTGGATGAACTCAGCCGTCAGGGCCGCAGCCGGTTGGGCGGCGCAGTCGTCGCCACTGACGCCAGCGGCGTTCGCGCCCTGTTGGCCGCCTTGCGCAAGGGCGAAGTGCTGGGGATTTTGCCCGATCAGGACCCCCGGTGGGATAGGCGATGGCGGTGGAGTATTTGCGCCATTTTTGGCATTGCCGCCAGCACCATGAGCCTGGTGTCGCGACTGGCGCTGAAAACCGGCGTCCCGGTCTTTTTGACCTGGGCCGAGCGGTTGCCGCAGGGGCGGGGGTTTAGGCTGCATCTGCGCGCCCTGCCGGAAGTGACCGCAGCGACCTCACTGGAGGCATCGGTAGCGGCGATGAATCAGGGCGTGGAAGCCGCCGTTCGCAGCCTGCCTGCTCAGTATCTATGGGCCTACAAGCGATTTAAAACCCGGCCATCGCCGGAATCCGGCAATCTTTATGAAAAAAAATAACCGGGCAAACCGCAGTAGACGGAATTTCACCGATTCCCTATATTCGCATTCCCTGATATTCCCAACAGCATCACTTAATTCACTCTTTGGAGAAAAATTCCATGAACAACCGGTTTGGATGGTTACTTGGCCTGATCTGGGATTTTCAGCATTCCGGCCTGGGGCGCGGGCGCGATCCAGTTGGAACAACCCTGGGCGCGGGAAAGTCCGCCGATGGTCAAAAACGGCGCGGCGTACATGACCCTGGTGAATACTGGCGCGGAGACCGACCGCCTGCTGAGCGCGTCTGGCGAGGTGGCGGAGACTATCGAACTGCATACCCATCTGCTCGAAAACAATGTGATGAAAATGCGCAAGGTGGATGCGATTGAAGTCGCGCCCGGCGAGCCGACCGCGCTCAAACCCGGCGGGCTGCATGTAATGCTGATCGGTCTGAAAAAGCCGCTGGTCGCTGGCGAGATCTTCCCGCTGACGCTGAAATTTGAAAAAGCAGGTGAAGTCCCGGTGCAGGTCATGGTGCGCGGCAAGGATGCGGCCACCCTGCCCGGCAGCGGACACGCCCATCATCAATAAGGCGAAACGCCGCGCCTGTTCAACGGGATCAGCGGCGGTTTTCCTACAGGAACATGGCTCATGCTAATCAATAAAAAAATACTGCTTTTTCTGGCGGCGGGCGCACTGGCTTTCGGTTTGGGCTTAGGGTTGAGCTTTAATTTCGGCGCCAACCCGCAGCCCGTCGAGGTTCCCGCTATCACCGGTTTTGTGATTAATCCGCCCAAGCCAGTCGAAGCCTTCACTCTGATCGGTCAGGACGGCCAGCCCTTTCATCAGGAAAGCTGGCAGGGTCAGTGGACCTTTCTCTATTTCGGCTACACCTTTTGCCCCGATGTGTGTCCGCTGACTCTGCTGGAATTGAGCAAGCTGCAAAAAATTCTGGAGCGGGAGCAGCGCGATCAAAATGTGGCCTATCTGTTTATTTCAGTTGATCCCAAGCGCGATACGCCGCAACGGCTGGGTGAATACGCCGGTTACTTCAATCCCAAATTCCGGGGCGCGACCGGTACGGCAGAGGAATTAGCCAGGCTGGCCCGGCAATTCGGGGTTTATTACAAAATCGCCGATGCGGCGGAGGGCGAAAATTACACGGTGGATCATTCCACCGCCGTGCTGCTGATCGACCCCAAGGCGCGGTTGCGGGCGGTTTTCACCCAGCATGCGCCGGAAGTCATGGCCGCCGACTTCAAGAAGATTGTTGACTATGACCGCGCCGCCGCTCAATAGCCGCTCAAGCGAGGGCCGAAGGATTTCCGCCCCATTGCAAGGCAACCGTTTTGAATGAGGCACTAAACTGAGGCAAAGCAGCGCTCTTCAGCCCGGCGTCGGGTATCGTGCTAAAGTAAAATATAATAAAAATAAATCAGTTAGGAAAAGCGGCAGTTAAATTGCTAAAGATTTAATTAAGGATTTGCGCTTACCGGCTCTACGGATACGGAAGCAGCGTGAATCCGGGCGGCTAACGGGGGCCGCCGTCGCGGACAATGGCGTCTGACCGTGCGATGGCAAATGCGCAGTCAGACGCCCTTTTTATTGCCAGGGCTTTCACTCCATCCGTTCGCCCTGAAGCTCTGTCGAAGGGTATTCATCGGTAAAAACGGGGTTCGACAGGCTCACCCCAAACGGTTTTTGAATCCGAAGCGAAAGTCCTGATTGCCTGTGTTTCCGATAAGCCGCTAACTTTCGCTGTTGCTCAAGCTGGGTTAATCTTGCCGCTAATCTTCTACCTGCGCGGACCAAGCCATGCGGCAAGCTCTCGATAAAAAACGCATTTTGCTCGGTGTCACCGGCGGCATCGCCGCCTATAAAAGCGCCGATCTAACCCGTCGCCTGATCGAATCCGGCGCCGAAGTGCAGGTGGTGATGACGCCCGCCGCCACCACTTTTGTCGCGCCGCTGACCTTTCAGGCGGTGTCAGGGCGGGCGGTGCGCACCGAGATGCTCGACGCCAACGCCGAAGCGGGCATGGGTCATATCGAACTGGCGCGCTGGGCCGATCTCATCCTGATCGCGCCCGCCACCGCGGATTTCATCGCCCGGCTGGCGCATGGCATGGCCAATGATTTACTCAGCGCCCTCTGTCTCGCCAGCGATCAGGCGATTGCCATTGCCCCGGCAATGAACCGGCTGATGTGGCAAAACCCCGCGACTCAGGACAATTGCCGCCTTTTAGCCCGGCGCGGGATAAAAATCTGGGGGCCGGGCGTGGGCGAGCAAGCCTGCGGCGAGGTGGGCGCGGGCCGGATGCTGGAAGCGGTGGAATTGCGCAACCTCACGGTTGATCTGCTCGGCGAGACAGGCGCGGCGACCGGCGGGTTGTTCGATTCGCCGCCTGACCCCTGGGCCAGTGGCTTGCCGCTCACGCCGCATGACCTGCAAGGATTAACCGTGCTGATCACGGCTGGCCCGACCCGCGAAGCCATTGATCCAGTCAGGTTTATCAGCAATCGCAGCACCGGACGGATGGGTTTTGCGGTGGCGGAAGCAGCGGCGGCGGCAGGCGCTAAAGTGGTGCTGGTCAGCGGCCCGGTGAGTTTGAAAGCGCCGCCCGGCGTTGATCGGATTAGTGTGGAAAGCGCGGTCGAGATGCACGAAACGGTGATGAAACAGGCGCGGTACGCCGATATTTTCATTGCCACCGCCGCCGTCGCCGATTACCGCGCCGCGCATCCGGCAGAGCAGAAAATCAAGAAAACTCAGGATGCGTTGACGCTGGAACTGGTGCGCAACCCCGACATTCTGGCCGAAGTCGCCGCGCTGACTTCGCATCGGCCTTTTACCGTCGGCTTTGCCGCCGAAACTCATGATGTGCTGCATTACGCCGAAGACAAGCGCCGCCGTAAAAATCTGGATTTGATCGCCGCCAATCAGGTCGGCGTCGTGGGCAGCGGCTTTGAAAGCGACCAGAACGCGCTGCATCTGCTGTGGGAGGGCGGTGAAAAGCAATTGCCGCTGGCGGACAAGACGGTGCTGGGACAACAACTGATCGCGCTGATCGCCGAGCGCTATCGCTTGTGGAAAGGCGAGCGGTAATGGTTAGTTCGGCTCTTTCAGAGATTGCCCGAAATCCACGGGTAGCCGTCTGACTCGAACGTGGCGCTCGGTCACCGTGATCAGTGCGCCTTCCCGGACAGCCGATTCAATCCGGGGCCAGATACGAAGCAATAGTTCCGCCAAGGCCACGGCTTGCAAGCCTTCAATCCGAATTTGCACCACCGATGGCGATGCTTTGGATCCCAAAACCAGCAGCGTATGAAAATCGGCATCAAGCGTAATGCTCACCCGGTTTTCTCGCCGTGCGTAATCCAGAATCCCGCTATCGCTGGCGCGGCTCATGCCAATTTCGGCCACATGAATCGCATCCCATCCGGCTTCCCGCAACCGTAGAACCGCCCCTCGTGGCAGCCCTTGATCGAGTAGAACCTGGATCATGCGGCGTCGAGATCAAAGGTTTCGACATCCAGACTCTGCGCTGCGAAATCGAGGCACTGCCGGATATCGTCTGGCTCCAGTTCAGGATATTCCCGCCGCAGATCATTCCAGTCGGGATAGACCGCCAATGCTTCCAGCACCCGCCGCACGGGCAGACGCATACCGCAAATACAGGGCTGGCCGTTCATCATCGCCACGTTTACGGTAATCCGATCCCAGCGTTTCATGATTCCACTCCCGCAATTCAGCACAGCATCGCCACGCAACTTTTGATAAGGTTAATTAATAATGACAATATCGCCCGATTCGGTGGTTATTACAAACCGGATTGGAAACAGAAAATCCACCCTGGCATCCCAGTATCGTGACTTCCCAAACCATCGAACTCAAAATTCTCGATCCCCGGCTGGGCCGCGACATTCCCTTGCCAGATTACGCCACGGCGGGATCAGCCGGGCTGGATTTGCGCGCCTGTCTGGCTGAACCGCTGACCGTGCAACCGGGCGCAACTCATTTGATTCCCACCGGCCTGGCGATTCACATCAGCGATCCCGGACTGGCGGCCCTGGTGCTGCCGCGCTCCGGCCTCGGTCACAAGCACGGCATCGTGCTGGGCAATCTGGTGGGATTAATTGACAGCGATTATCAGGGTGAACTGCTGGTGTCATGCTGGAACCGGGGATCGACTGAGTTCACCATCGCGGTCGGCGAGCGCATCGCCCAACTGTTGATCGTGCCGGTGGTCCAAGCGGCGTTCAGCGTCGTCGCTGAATTTACTCCCAGCGAGCGCGGCGCAGGCGGTTTCGGCCATTCGGGGCGTCATTAACCCGGCCATGAACAAATCCATCTTCCGTGAATACGACATTCGGGGCGTGGTCGACCGTGATTTAACGCCCGCAGTGGTGCGCGACATCGGCCAGGCGGTCGCCAGTCTGGCCGCTGAACGTGGTGAAACCCAAGTCATCGTGGGCCGCGATGGGCGGCTGTCCAGCCCGCTGCTGGCGGAGGCGGTGAAATCCGGGATTCGCGCCGCCGGGCTGGAGGCGCTGGATTTGGGCGCGATTTCCACCCCGCTGCTGTATTACGCGACTCATACCCTCGGTTCCAGCCATGCCGGGGTGATGGTCACCGGCAGCCACAATCCGCCACAATACAATGGCTTGAAAATCGTCATTGATAAAATCGCCCTGCACGGCGAAGTCATTCACGATTTGCGCCGCCGGATTGAAACCGGCGATCTGCGCCACGGTCACGGCGGCGAACGGTTCGCCAATCACATCCGCGCCGACTACATCCAGCGGGTTGGTGCGGCTTTGCGCCTGCCTGCGCCGCTAAAAGTGGTGGTGGATTGTGGCAACGCGATTGCGGCTAAAACCGCGCCATTGCTGCTGCGGGCGCTGGGTTGCAAAGTCATAGAACTGTTTTGCGAAGTGGACGGCCGCTTTCCCAATCATCACCCCGATCCCAGCATCCCCGAAAATCTGGCCGATTTGCAGGCGGCGGTTCTGGAACAGCACGCCGATGTCGGTCTGGCTTTCGACGGCGACGCCGACCGCCTGGGTGTGGTGGACAGCGCCGGTGAAATTATCTGGCCGGATCGGCTGCTGATGCCGCTGGCCGAGGAAGTGCTGGCCCGTCATCCCGGCGCAGCGGTGGTGTACGACGTGAAATGTTCGCAACGCCTGACCCGCCTGATCGAGCGGTGTGGCGGTCAGCCGATTTTATGGAAATCCGGCCATTCGCTGATCAAGGCCAAGATGCGGGAGATTGGCGCGTTATTGGGCGGGGAATTTACCGGCCATCTGGTTCACGCCGATGACTGGTTTGGGTTTGACGACGCTTTTTACGCCGCCGCCCGCTTGCTGAATCTGCTGGCGCGAAGCCAGGCGTCCAGCGCCGAATTTTTCGCCGCCTATCCGACCGGATTGAACACGCCGGAACGGCGGGTGGAGATGAGCGAAGGTCAGCCGGTCGCCTTCATGGCGCAACTGGCGGCGCAGGCCGATTTTGGACCAGAAGCGCGTTTGATTACCCTGGATGGCTTGCGGGTGGAATACCCGAGCGGTTGGGGTCTGGTGCGCGCTTCCAACACCACGCCTAGTTTGACGCTACGCTTTGAGGCGGATGACGCCGTAACCCTGCGCGATATTCAGGATCGGTTTCGTCAGCCAATGCTGGCGTTACAGCCGAATTTAATCCTGCCATTCTGAATGACTCACTTCGGCGTTTTCACCCATGACCCCGGCAAATACTCCTCTGGTTTATATCGTTGATGATGAGCCGACGCTGCGCGATGCTTTGCTGGGATTGCTGAAGTCGGTGGGATTGCAAGCCCTGGCGATGGACGACATCGAGATGCTGTTGACCGCTATCACCCGGAGCGAGCCAGTTGCCTGCTCTTGGGCATCCAGCATCCAGCGCATCAGAATCTGAGCATTCAGCAGCGTTTGCGCGAGCATGGCGTGGATATGCCGGTTATCATCATCGCTGGATCTAGTGACGTATCCTTGGCGGTGACCGCGATGAAACAGGGCGCGCTGGATTTTATCGAAAAGCCATTTAACGACCAATTATTGCTGGATGGGGTGCATCATGCTCTGGTTCAGGATGCGATTCGACGGCGAACCTGGGCGCGGCGACGGGAATTACAGCGACGTTTCGACACCTTGACGCCGCGTGAACAGGATGTGCTGGGTCGGGTTGCCGAAGGTCTGTCCAATCAGGATATTGCTGAAACATTGAACCTCAGCCGCAAAACTGTTGAAGTTCATCGCGCCAAGGTGATGGATAAAATGCAGGCCGATACGCTGGCGCAACTGATTCGGATGGCAATGACCCTGGGTATCCTCAAACTGTACGATATGGACGCCTAAACTACGCATCAACCGATCTTCAGCATCGAGACTGCCATGTGCCTGATTTTGATCGCCTACCGTTGTCATCCGCGTTACCCGTTACTGGTCGCAGCCAACCGTGACGAGTTCTATGATCGGCCTGCAGCTCCGCTGGGATTCTGGCATGACCTTCCGCAGATACTGGCTGGTCGCGATCTCCAGAAAGGGGGAACATGGATGGGTGTCACCCAGAATGGGCGATTTGCCGCGCTTACTAATTACCGCGAACCATCACGAGTTATGCCGGATGCGCCTTCTCGAGGCTGCCTGGTTAGCGATTACCTGTGCAGCGTGGAGTCGGCCCGCGTTTATCTCGACCGGCTGGCGTGGACGGCGGAAATTTATAACGGCTTTAACTTATTACTGGGCGATGCCGGACAATTGTACTACTACTCTAACCGGGGGGGGGGGCAGCGGGTATTGACGCCGGGTATTTACGGCTTGAGCAATCATCTGCTGGACACTCCCTGGCCGAAACTGGAGCGTGGCCGACGCGCACTCGGTCAGTTGCTGGATCGGCAAGTCGCCCTGACTCCTGATGACCTACTGGATGTATTAACAAATTGCACTCCTGCGCCCGATGAGGATTTGCCGGATACGGGAGTTTCACTGGAATGGGAGCGTTGGCTGTCGCCAATTTTTATTGATGCGCCGGGCTATGGCACCCGCTGTTCCACCGCGTTGCTGCTTGACGCCAGCGGGCGGGCGCAAATGGTGGAAACCACCTGGGCCACTGGCAGGCAGCGCGAGTTTCAATGGGACTGTCCAATGGGCTTTCCAGCCTGAGTAAAACCAGCGGCTTATCTTGTTTGCACACGGCGCAATCAGCTATCCTCACAGCCTGTTTTTAGTC
The DNA here is from genome assembly GCA_012031845.1 of Synechococcaceae cyanobacterium SM1_2_3. Classification (GTDB taxonomy): domain Bacteria; phylum Pseudomonadota; class Gammaproteobacteria; order Competibacterales; family Competibacteraceae; genus Contendibacter. The sequence continues at coordinate 10,084 of JAAUTD010000009.1, read as the reverse complement.
AGATCCTCTCTTGATTGATCTTCATTGCCCCGGTAGCTCAGTTGGATAGAGCGCACCCCTCCTAAGGGTGAGGTCACAGGTTCAACTCCTGTTCGGGGCATTCCTTAAGAATCCAAGGACATCCAACAACGTCCATAAGCCTGCGATTTTGCGGGCTTTTTTGTGAGCGGAATCAACAGGCTGAATGCGATCTATGCCGAAGCGGATCGGTGGTGCGGCGCATTGGCGTCACTTTGCGAACAAATTCGTCAGTATAACGGGCGTTAATTTCTCCCGCTGCTGATCAAAGATCGCCCAAAGCTCGGCAAAAGTTGTATCCAGCAGCGGATGACGCCGGTCACCAGCAATTTCGGCCAGCGGTTTTAGCACAAAGGCGTAACGGGTAATTTCAGAGCGGGGAAGCTGAAGCGCGGCCTCGTTAACCACATGATTTCCATACAGCAGCAAATCCAGGTCCAGCGCCCGCGATCCCAAGAGTCGTGGATCGTCAAAATGGCGATGCGCTGCTTCAATGTCGCGCAGACGGGAGGCAACGGCGTATACGCTTAAATTGGTGCTGAATCCCACCACCCCGTTCAGAAAATCCGCGCCGGTAAAGCCGATTGCCGCATTGGAATAAATGGTGGAGACGATCAACGGGCCGAACTGGCGTTGCAAGGCGGCAAGCCCGGAACGAATCTGTTGTTCCGGCTCGATATTGCTACCGATGCCGACATAAACCGGGATCACGGCGTTCAGTCCCGGCTGCCGCGTTCGATGATGATGCCGACCTCACGGGCGTCGCGCAGGGCGCCAGGTTTGCGCAAGGTCAGTCGCAGCCAGGACGCGGCGAATTCCCGGCGCAGCAGTTCGGCGATGCGCTCGCCCAGAGTTTCCACCAGTTGCACATCACTGGCGGCGGCGAATGCGCTGATCCGCTGCGCCACCGCCTGATAATTCAGGGTATCATCGAGGCAGTCCGTCGCGGTTGCCGGGCGAATATCCGCGCCCAGCTCTACATCCAGCAGCAAGGTCTGGCGAATCTGGCGCTCCCAGGGATGAACGCCAATCGTGGTCTCGATGCGCAGTTCGCGAATGAAAATAATGTCCATGAGGAAGATTCCGAGCGGAGCGTTCATCTTAGCGTAAAAAAAACCGGACTGACTTTATCCTATTCAACCCAGTTTGCGCCTGCACTCCTTAATAACAGCCAGGAATTGACGGCTATGCTCATGACGATTCTGTTTATTGTTCTCGGCTATCTGGCCGGTTCTCTGTCCACTGCGATCATCGTCTGCCGGTTGATGAGGTTGCCCGATCCGCGCAGTGAAGGCTCGCGCAATCCCGGCGCCACCAATGTGTTGCGCTTTGGCGGCAAAAAAGCCGCTGCGATTACTTTGGCGGGGGACTTTCTCAAGGGACTGTTGCCAGTGCTGCTGGCGCGGTGGGCGGGGGTGGATCAAACCGGACTGGCCCTGATCGCGCTGGCGGCGTTTCTGGGCCATTTATATCCGGTGTTCTTTGGCTTTCAGGGTGGAAAAGGAGTCGCCACCGCGTTTGGGGTCATGCTGGGTCTGGCCTGGCCGGTCGCCTTAACTGCTCTTGCGGTCTGGCTGTTCATGGCCTTTGTCGTGCGGATTTCTTCGCTGGCGGCACTGACGGCGGCGGCGCTGACGCCGCTGGCGGCCTGGGGTTTCGGGCTGCCGCCGATACAGTTTGCGGCGGTGCTACTGATGATCGGGCTGCTGGTCTGGCGGCATCGCGCCAATATCCGCCAATTGCGAGCGGGCGCAGAAGACACAATCGGCGCTCATCCACCGCCGGGAAATGATTAGAACCAGGACTTTCGCTCTATCCGCTCACCCTGAGCTTGTCGAAGGGCATTCATCGGTGAAAAATGGGGTTCGACAGGCTCACCCCGAACGGTTTTTGAATCCGAAGCGAAAGTCCTAAGAACTTTAGCTGGCTATTGAGGTGGGACCGGCCAAAGACCGGCGCTGCATCCATCAGGTCATGCCGCTGCGCTCTTTCTGTTCTTCCAGATGCTTGCAATCAATGCACAGTTCAGCAGTGGGCCGCGCTTCCAACCGCAGCAGGCCAATTTCCACGCCGCAGGTTTCACAGTAGCCATATTCATCGCTGGCCAGCCGGGCCAGCGACTTGTCAATCTTGTGCAGTAATTTACGCTCGCGATCCCGCGCCCGCAGCGCAATGGAGAACTCCTCCTCCTGACTGGCGCGATCATTCAAATCGGGCAGATTCAATGGCTCGTCTTGCAGGCTGCTAATCATCCGGCGGCTTTCTTCCACCAGTTCCTGCTTCCAGGCCAGCAGGCGAGCGCGAAACCGGCTTTTTTGCCGGTCGCTCATATACTCTTCGCCTTCTTCGGCAAGACTGGAAGCAAGTTCCGTTGATGTCGTGTTCATGAATAATCCCCTCTTGATGTTCTTGGCCCCCGCCTCAACCGTCAATGAACCGCCGACTGGGGCGCGGGGCGGGTAGCGCATAGCCGACCGCTGCGCAGAACAGCATAGAACAGGATGGCTCAAATTTCCGGTCGCAAGCGTTCAGGAACCGCTCAGACAAGTGCGCAGCGAACTGGATAGTTTTTGCAAGAGCTGGAAATAGGCGTCGAGGCCAGCAGTCAATTCTGCGCTGCCTTCCGGATCAAGCACTCCACGCCGGGCGCTGCTGCCCGCGATCACGGTTTCGACCAGCGCCGGTTGAAATTGCGGCTCGCTGAAGACGCAAACGACTTTGCGATCCCGAATCCGCGCCTGAATCTCCGCCACCCGTTTCGCGCCAGGCCGCTGTTCCGGGCTAAGCACCACCGAACCGACCGCATTCAGGCCATAACGCTGTTCAAAATACTGATAGGCGTCATGAAACACGATATAGGGCTGCTCCCGAATCGGCGCCAGTTCGACGCCAAGCTGCTGGTGTAACTGGTTTAGCCGTTCGATCAATGCCGCGCCATTGCGCTGATAAACCGGCAGATGAGCCGCATCCATTTCGCTCAATACCGTCACGATCTGGCGCACCATTGCGATGGCGTTAATGGGATCAAGCCAGATGTGGGCATCGCGACTGCCGTCATGGTCATCATGCTCATGCTTTGAATCCTGATCTTGCTGTTTGCCGTGCTGGTGCTTTTCATGGTCGTGAGGTTTTTCATGGTGATGCGGGTGCGATTCCCAGACTCCGCCTTCGCGCAGCGGCAATACGGTGACGCCGGGCGCTTCCATTAACGCCACAGCGCGAACTTTAGCCTTGAGGTTGTTCAGCGGCTTGACCAGAAAAGTTTCCAAATCCGGCCCAATCCAGAACACGACTTGGGCGGCATTCAGGCTACGGGTATCGGAAGGCTTGAGGTGGTAATCGTGCGGTGAAGCGCCGCCCTGCACCAGCAGCTTCGGTTCGGCCACGCCCTGCATCACCCCCGCCACCAGCGAATGCAGCGGCTTGATGCTGACCGTGACATTGAACTCGGCGGCAAAAACCAGCGGCGATGCTAATAACAGCGCCCACATCAACAAGTTGATTGGAATCAGTGTTTTCTGGTTGCTCATTGCTCTTGCTCCAGTTTGGAAAGTGAGTTTGGGATGCTGCACCGACAGAATGTCGCCGCAACCTCAACGATTGCCATAGCCGCCATTACCGATCTCCCCAATGACCAGAACTGACAGGTTGAATATGGGCGCGGAGGACCGGCGGCGATGATGAGGTGATGGCTGGCGGTTCTGCGGCGCAGCGGTTGGGCGCGGGCAACAGGCTGTCTGGTTCCGGCGGCAAGGCTCCACGCCCTGCCGCGACCAGTTGGCTGCGCTGATGAGCGGCCCCGCTGCAGCGACGTTGTAATTGGCTGGATGCGTCCAGATAAACTGCCGGGGTTTTTACCAGGGTTCCGGCGATGTCCACTGGCGGCGCATTGACCGCAACCGAACCATCGTTGCCGGTGACTTCCGATGTGGCATTGAGTACGTCTTGCGCTGTTTCAGCGTTATGCAGGAATACAGCGGTGTTGATGGTGATGTTGCCGCCCTGGCCCCGTTTGGCTTTGGCGGTAATGCCGGGACTGTTGAGAATGGCCAGAGTATCGCCGACTACGGTCACGTCACCGCCCTGGGTGCGTTCGTCGCCAAAGACCGAGGAACTGATTTGACCGCCGTCAAGCAGCTTGAGGTCATCAGCGTTGATCAGGAGATTGCCGCCGCTGGTTCGATCTGATTGAGCGTCAATACTGCCGCTTTCGCTGATCGAAAGGCTTGGGGTGGTGACCATGATCTGGCCGGCCTGACCGGTGAAGGCGGCGGTGGCGAACAAACCCGATGGGTAGAAATCGCCGTTGATCTGGCTGCCTCCACGGATAGTTACGGCTTTACCGGCGTTGATGTTGATGTTGCCGGCATCGTTAGCGCCATAGGTGACTACGCTGATGGATCCGCCGTTTTGCAAGGCGAGGGTGTCGGCGACGGTCACGTTGATATTCCCGCCTTCGCCCGTTGAGCCAGATGCAGCACTGCTGCTGAAGCCGGCGTCAGAACCGTTGCCGTCCACCCAGACATCGCGGGCATTCACCGTGATTATCCCGGCATCGCCAGCCCCGAACGTGCTGGCTCCGATCACCCCGCCGTCAAGCAGGGTGAGGGTGTCGGCAACCGTCAGCGTAATGTCTCCTCCCTGGGCGCTGGCCGCACTGGAATGGGCGCCGCTGATCAGACCGGCGATTTTCCCTGCGCCGTCAACCAGCGCATTGCTGGCGTTTATCACTATGTCGCCTGCCTGCCCGGTTCCTTCAGTGCTGGTGCTGATCACGCCCTGATTGACGACTGCAATATCATCGGCAACGGTTAGGGTGATGTTTCCACCCTTGCCAGTCGATCCAAAATTAGCGCGGCTGGACAGCAAAGCGCCACCCCCCCGCGCCAGTGCCGCCTGTCGCCAAAGCGCCCGAATCGAAACCTAAACCCAAATCACAGGCGAGTCCGAAACGCCAGACCCAGACCCGCCCGAAACCCAGTCGCCCTGAATCGAAGCCCACCAGAACACTGGTGGCGCGATCATCGCCGCCGCGATCATCGCCGCCTGCCGCCCGCGTGAATACGCTCCGGCGTCGCCGCAACCCCGTCTATTGCAACCATCCGCTGAAACCGCCGCCGCTGCTTTTGAATCCGCGCTATCGCCGTCCGCCTTCGCCGCCGGTTTACCCGCTGTCCGCGATCCGCCTGAATCAACAAGGCACGGTGCTGGTGCAGGCGAAGATTTCAACCGCTGGCGATGTGATCGAGTTGGGCGTGCATCAATCGTCGGGGCATCCGCTGCTGGATGCGGCGGCGCTGGCCGCCGTGCGCCGCTGGGCTTTTGTCCCTGCGACCCGCAATAACCAGCCAGTCGAGGCGTGGGTGCGGGTTCCGGTCCACTTTGTTCTAAACACACGCTGAGGAAGCTCGCCATGTCTTATGGAATTGATTTAAAAACAAATTCATCTGCTGAAGGGTTGCAATACGCCTGGCGCGAGTTGCGGGAACGGAAGCCTGCCGCGCGCACCCGCGACGCCGCTGTGTTATTCGGCGTGAGTGAGGCTCAACTGACCGCCAGCGGATGTGGCGACACCGCCACCCGTTTGACCGGCGACTGGGCCAAGCTGATCGAAGCCTTGCCCGATCTGGGGCCGGTAATGGCGCTGACCCGCAACGATCACGCCGTCCATGAAAAAATCGGCCAGTACCGCCATATCCGCATCATCGGCAATATCGGGCTGGTGCTGGGCGAGCAGATTGATCTGCGGCTGTTTCTCAATCATTGGCATTACGCCTTCGCGGTGAGCGAAGACACCCGCTCCGGCTTGCGTCACAGCCTGCACTTCTTCGATAGCGACGGCAGCGCCGTCCACAAAATTTACCTCACCGAACACAGTGATCGCCGCGCTTATGACGCCCTGGTTGCGGTCTGGCGATCTTCGGATCAGTCGCCGCAACAACCCGTCCTGGGACACCCGCCGCTGGCGTCGCCGCGTCCCGATCACTCGATTGATGTGGAAGGCTTCCGCGCCCACTGGCGGGCGCTGCGCGACACCCATGATTTTCATTACCTGTTAAAGGCGTTTGGCGTCACCCGCACTCAGGGCTTGCGTCTGGGCGGAACCGAATTCGCCCGTTCGGTGGCGACCGGTGCTGCGCCGACGCTGCTTCACGCGATTGCCGAACAATCGCTTGATTTGATGGTGTTCGTCAGCAATCCCGGCGTGGTGCAGATTCACACCGGGCCAGTGAAGAATCTGAAAGCGACTGGAGCCTGGTTCAACGTGCTGGACGATGATTTCAATCTGCATCTGCGGCAGGAGGATGTCGCCAGCGCCTGGGTCGTCACCAAGCCGACGGTGGATGGCCGGTCACGTCGCTGGAGCTGTACGACAGTGCGGGCAACGCCATCGCCTGGTTCTTCGGCAAGCGCAAGCCCGGTCAGCCGGAAAATCCGGGCTGGCGAGCGCTGGTGATGACGCTCCCAACTCTGGAGCCAACGTCATGAGGACTTTCGCTTCAGGTTCAAAAACCGTTCGGGGTGAGCCGGTCGAACCCCGTTTTTTACCGATGAATGCCCTTCGACCGCTGAGCGTGCCGAAGCATCAGGGCGAACGGATAGAGCGAAAGTCCTGGTCATGAGCGATTGGTGGCAACAAATAGGCCCGCTGGCCGGGCCGCTCGGCGCCTGTTCGCTGTTGACGCTGATGCTGATTCTGGAGCGGCTGCTGTTTTTCGCCAGCCTGGGACGAACGCTGGTGAAGCGTCTGCGACCGCTGCTGACCGCCGCTCGCAACGGGTATTGGTTAGCCGCCATCGAGCAATGTCAGGGGCAGCGGGGATTGCCCGCACAAGGTTTGCAACTGCTGGCGACCCATCGCGCCCGGCCTCGCGTCCAGCGCGAGGACATTCTTAGCCTGTGGCTGGGCGAACAGCATCGAAAGCTTCATGCGCATCTTAAATGGCTGGTGTTGCTGGCGGTGGTAAGTCCGTTGCTGGGGCTGCTGGGCACCGTGCTGGGCATGATTCAGGCGTTTGGCGCACTGGCGGCGCATGTCGGGCCGGTGCATCCAGCGGTTCTCGCCACGGGTTTGCAACAGGCCATGCTCACCACCGCCGTGGGCCTGATCATTGCCGTGCCCGCGCTGATCGCCAGTCATGGGTTTCGCATTTGGGCGGACGCCTATCTGGCGTTGCTGGAGGATTTGCTGAACCGGGCGCAACTGGCGCTGGACGGGGTGAGCGATGCGCCAACCTCCCCAGACACTGATTCGCCAGACGCCGCCGCTTTTACCGAAGGAGTAGCGGCATGATTCGGATTCCAACCCACAGCAGTGGGCGCGGCGGACACGATCACTACCCGGCGCTCGATCTGACCTCGCTGGTGGACGTGATTTTCATCCTCATGGTGTTTTTCCTGCTCACCGCCAACAGCGTCGAACACGCGCTGACGCTGGATTTACCCACGGACGGCGCGGATCAGGCAACGCCGGTCACGACGCCTGATCCGATCATCCTCACTCTGTTTGCCGGAGCGCCACGCTGGCAGATCAATCAACAGCCGTTTCAGGACTGGCAAGCGGTGGAACAGGCCATCTTGCAGCGGCGCACCGAGCGGCCCGGCGCGGAAGTGGTGATCGCTGGCGACCGTCAGGTTCCGCTTGAACGGCTGTTGCAGGCGTTGGCCTTTCTCAGGCGTGAAGGCTTGCGCACCGCCGAAATCCTGATGGAAACCACGCCGCCGGACTCACCGTAATCCTGCTAACTGACCAAGGGAAATGAACCCAGGACTTTCGCTCCATCCGTTCGCCCTGAGCCTGTCGAAGGGCATTCATCAGTAATAAACGGGGTTCGACAGGCTCACCCCGAACGGTTTTGAACCTGAAGCGAAAGTCCTAATATGGATACCCGCCTTCGCGGGTATGACGAATTTGCGGGAGTAGTTCATGGGCAGGATGCCCGTGCTACGTCCCAAAACGAAAACCTTGGTCCTGATTCACTGACTCATCCACGATAGGCAGGATTGAAACAATGACAGCCATTACCTGTGAGACATTATTCAGGCAACACGCATCCTGGTATCAAACTCAAGCCGCCAAGGGGCAGTTGCCAAAACAGATTTTCGGAGTCACCGCCGACGGCTACCGCTTCGAGATCAAGCTGGAAATACTGGCGCTGGGGCCGTTCCAGAAAGACAAGCTGATTAAATATGCGTTGGAAATCGAAGGCGCACAGCATTATGTCTATTCAACCCCGGTTCGGGTCGAGGATCAGGTCAGCGGCAAGGTGAGCGAGCAAGCACTGATTATCTGTGCATCATCGGAAGAGTACATCGGCGGCAGTTGGAGCGTGGTTCATGCGGCCAATGGCGCAATCTCTCTCAAGCCACTCGGCGAATGGTCGGGACGCGATCCAGAACAAACTCCGGGCACGTGGTTTTTAACCAATGCCATTGTGTTGAGTGAAGAGGAACAGGCGCAGTGCGCGGAGTTGTGGGCGCAAATACGGGAGCAGGGAAAGAGCTATGCAGGTTGATCAAAAACCGGCGGCTTGCGCGATGCAATCCGCCGGGTTGGAATCAGCCCCTCTGCATCATCGGCAGCAGGAAGGCAATTAACGTCGCAGCAAAAATGGCGCTGGTAATCACGCCGCTAATGCTGACGCCCAACGCATGCGGCAGCACTATAACGCCGGGGCCTACCGATTTCTGCGCCACTTTGGCGCAAGTCGGCACACAACTGACTGCGGCGATGCCGATCACCGGGTTGTACTTCTTGCCTGACCAGTAGTACATCGCATAACCGCCCAAAATCCCGCCCATGCCGGAAATCAGCAGCGCCAGAATTCCCAGCACCAGCAGTTTCAACACCACCGGGTTCAGGATCGTCCCCGCCTCGCACAATACGCCCAGCATCAGACCCAGAAAGAAAGTCGCGCCATAGAGCATGGTGTTGGAGAGCAGTTCATGGAAGTTGGGCAGGTTGCTTTCACGAATGACCACGCCCAGAAACAGCGACAACAACAGCGGCGACGCTACCGGGAACAGCAAACTGAGCAACACGCAGGCGATGACCGCAAACACCAGCTTCTCATTGGAGGTGATGGTTCGGGTCTTTTCCATCGGCATCGGCAACGCCCGCAGATGTTCGGGAATCATCAGCTTGATCAGGTACGGATAGCCGCCATAGGTCAAGCCCAGGTACAGATAGGCGACTACGGTAATCGGCACAAACAGGTCCCGCGCCAGTTGCAGCGAAGTGAACAACACCATCGGCCCGTCAGCCCCGCCGATGGTCGCCACCGCCGCCGCCTGCCCCGGATTCAGCCCCATCGCCACCGCCAGTGGAAACACCACCACTGTTCCCAATTCCCCAAACAACGCGATAGCCATGCTCTGAAATGGCCGCGCCATCACGAAACCCACATCCAGCAAGGCGCCAATCCCCATGAACACCAGACAGGCAATCAAGCCATTGCTGAACATAAAAGTGTAAATCGGCTGTAACCAGTCAATTTGCAGGATGTTCATCAGCGCATCGGTATCTTGCGCCAGCGGAGCAATGAACAGGGTGCCGGGCAGTTGTTGCGCCTGACCCGCAGCCAAATTCATGCCGGTCGCCGGATCATAGGCGGAGAAAAACATCACCCCGGCATTGACCGTCGCCATGCCTAAGCCCATCGGGATCATCAACAGGGCTTCCAATACCCCCTTGCGTCCCAGATAGATCAGCAACATCCCCAGCCCCATCAGAAAAATCCGGCCAAAGGAGATAAGGGGATCAGTGGCGAAACCGGTGATCAGCGTGTTGATGCCCTGAAATAAATCGAGAAAGTTCATAGGGAACGCTCCCGGCCTTAGCCGATGGTCAGCAACACCTGCCCCGCGTCTACGGGATCACCCGCCTTGATCGCGATGCTGATGACTTTGCCGCCCCGGCGGGCGATAACGTGGGTGACCATTTTCATGGCTTCCAGGGACACCAGCTTGTCACCCTCATTGATCACCTGGCCGACGCTGACATGCACCGTCTGCACCACGCCGCCTAGCGGCGCAACTTCATCGCCTGCTCCGGCGGGACCGGCGG
>JAAUTD010000150.1 GCA_012031845.1 Synechococcaceae cyanobacterium SM1_2_3 | reverse complement strand
GCATATACTCCGCAATGGAAGCCCTCACCGGGCAACGAGGAACCGCCATTCTGATGCCAGCAGGAAGGCCGACAGAATACACGTCTGACCTTTGCGAGAAGGTCGAGAGCCTCATGCGGCAGGGTTACAGCAAAACCGCAGCCGCTGGGGCTATTGGCGTTTGCCGCCAAACCATCCTGAATTGGCAAGAGCAACACCCCGAATTTCTCGGCGCGGTAAAGAGAGGCGAGGCCGCCAGGACGCATAAGCTGGAAACCGATCTGTTGCTTGCGCCCGATGGCCCGAACGTAACCAGCCGCATTTTCGCCCTCAAGAACGCCGCGCCGGAAGAGTGGAAAGACAAGCAATCGGTGGACCACACCAACAGCGACGGCACCTTGCAGCCCACAACTATCGTCATTAAGGGCGGCAAACGTGACAGCGGCGGAAATTGAACTTCCGCCCAAGCTGCTTGACGTGTTTGACGGCCCAGCGCGCTATCGTGGCGCATACGGTGGCCGGGGCAGCGCAAAGACGCGATCATTCGCGCTGATGACCGCCGTATGGGGTTATAACTTGGGGCGGCAGGGCCAGGCCGGTCAGATACTGTGTGCCCGTGAGTTCATGAACAGCCTTGACGAAAGCTCCATGGAGGAGATCAAGACAGCCATTCGGGGCATCCCATGGCTGGCCAGCTATTATGAGATTGGGGAGAAGTATATCAGGTCACGCGATGGCGCTATTCGATACACCTTCTCCGGCTTGCGGCACAACCTGGACAGCATCAAATCCAAGGCCCGAATTCTTCTATGCTGGGTTGACGAAGCTGAGAACGTATCGGAGGAGGCGTGGCGCAAGCTGATCCCGACGATCCGCGAAGATGACAGCGAAATCTGGCTGACATGGAACCCGGAGAGCAAGCGCAGCGCCACGAACGAACGGTTCAGGATCAGCCCGCCCGCCGGGGCAAAGATCGTGGAGTTGAACTGGCGCGATAACCCATGGTTTCCCGATGTGCTTGATCAGGAGCGGCTGAACGACCTTGCCAGCCGACCGCACATTTACCCGCACATCTGGGAGGGAGATTACGCGGACGCGGTGGAAGGATCGTATTTTGCCGATCACTTGCGAAAGGCGAAAGACGAAGGCCGGATCGGGCGGGTGGGGCGTGACGCGCTAATTGGAGGTTCGCGCCTTCTGGGACATCGGCGGCACGGGCCGACTGTCGGATGCGTGTTCCATCTGGGTTGCGCAATTCATTGGCACTGAATTCGGATCATTGATCACTACACCGCGCAGGGGCAGGAGCTTGCCGACCATGTGGCATGGCTGCGCGAGCGAGGATACGACAAATGCACGTGCGTCTTGCCGCAGGACGGCGCTAGCAAAGACAAGGTGTTTCGGGTAAGTTATGAGACGGCTTTGCAAGAGGCGGGTTTTCCTGTTATTGTCATCCCCAATCAGGGCGCGGGCGCTGCCAAGATGCGTATTGAGGCGGCGCGGCGGTTGTTTCCTGTCATGTGGTTTAACGAAGAGACGACAGCAGGGGGTCGAGAGGCATTGGGCTGGTATCACGAGAAGCGCCGCGCAGACGGCTATGGCCTTGGCCCGGAGCATGACTGGTCGTCTCACGATGGCGATGCGTTTGGGTTGATGGCAATCGCGCACTCGATGCACCAGCCAATGCATCCAGGCCAGTTCAGCGCAAGAGGGTCAACCCATGGGCAGCATGACTGGCTACTGGAGAGGCGCGCCGATAGAGCAACGGCTTCGTGGTCTGAGGCCGACATGGTGCCGTTGCTGGAGTGGCGCAAGCAGGCCGCAAGGGACATTCAGCGGGCCGACTTGGGCAAGGAGTGCCGTCGCGAAGCCAAGAAGCGGGAAAAGGCTGCGACCATCCTGATCAACTTTCTGAACGGCGATGTTCCAAGCCCGTTGCCGCGAGATTATTGGCCGGTCGAGTTGGGATGGCAGCTTAAGGTTGCCGGAATTCAGTTGGGGCGGAGTGGGGCAGCATGACGGATCACCTGACGGAAACCGCGCGCAAGGCTTTTGAGGCGTCGTGCCCAGATGTAACGGGCGCGCAGTTTAGCTATGTGTCGGAAGATTGGGGGGACTTTGGCAGAGGCATGTCAATAACGATGACGGCTGACATCGCCGGGCAAAGTGTGTTGCACGGGACAACGGTGCGGTTTTCAAAGACAGACACCCCCGAGCGCATGGCGGAATTGTGCGGGCGCGCGCTGGCCGATTGGGCTAAGTTGCGCATCAAGGGGATGGGCGCGGCATGATGGGCAAGCATGAGCTTGATGCATGGGTTTACATGTTCCAGGGGGAGCCGGGACTTGAAAAGCTGCGCGCCCGCATGGCGTGGCTTGACGAGCAAGAGCCAGAGTTCCGCGCCTTGGTGCATGAGTTGGGGCTGAACAGGGCTTGCAGGCAATCTGGTCGGAGGCCGCCGGTAGTGAAAGTGGGGGCGGCATGATGTATCCCATAGGTCTAACGCGGATGCGTGATATCCGGCTTTCATGCATGGGCTTTGACCGAGCCAAGGCATACGGCCTTCTCGGCTCCTACATGGAAATGATGAACCGGGGCGCAAGCGGCGGGTATGCCAAGCGGGCAATAATCGCGGCCAAGATGGCCCCCGGTAAGGATGTTTTGCCCAAGCACGAGACTTACCGCGACAAGGCGGGGATGTTCGCAAGCAGGCGTGCTTTGGGGCGGGGGTCGCCCTTGCCGCTTGATCTTTGCAATGGGGTTCGGTGATGAACTTTGACACGCTCAAATCAGCCGTTGCCGCCGACTGGCAGGCGCTTTCCAAATGGCGCGAGGCCGCAGAGGATGAATACGCCTTTCGCGACGGCCACCAGTGGACCGAGGAGGAAAAGGCCAGCCTTGAGGAAAACGCGCGCGTGCCTGTGGTGTTCAACCGCGTTCAGGTGATCCTGGCAGCTGTCAGCGGGTCTGAAATCAACAACCGCACCGAGGTCCGGTTCATTCCCCGCGAAATCGGCGATGCCAAGCCGAATGAAATCCTGACCGCCGGGGCCGAGTGGTTCCGCGACGAATCCAACGCGGAAGACGAGGAAACACAGGCTTTCGACGACATGCTGGTGTCCGGCATTGGCTTCACGGAGACGCTTCTGGACTACACGGCTGACGTAGAGGGCGCGCCACGTGTCGTGCGGATTGACCCGCTGGAAATGTGCTGGGATCGCCACGCCCACCGCAAGGGATTGCAGGACGCTTCGCGCTATGCCCGCGTGCGGAAAATCCCGATAGACGAGGCGCTGGACATGTTCCCCGGCAAGACAGCGGAACAGGTCAACGCGGACTGGATTGACAAGGTTGCGGACGAGGGCGAACGCCACCTGAACCTGATCGGCGATCAATACAAGTCTGGCAATGCCGAAGTGGGCGATAACAACCGGGGCACGGTGACGGTTGTCCAGGTGCAGTGGCGCGAGAAGGTCAAGGCGGTGGAGTATGTCGATCCGCAAGATGGCCAACGCAAGGAAATGCCGCAAGGGGAATGGGACAAGCTGGCTAAGGTCATGCCGGTTGACACGGTGATCCCCAACCGGAAGATGACCAAGTATGTCTGGAAACAGGCGTTCCTTGGGCAATCCGAAATCCTGATGGAAAACCAGCCGTGCAAGGACGGTTCCACATTCAAGGCAATGACCGGCCATTGGGATCGGAAGGACAAGCGGTTTTATGGCCTTCTGCGCGTGATGATGGACCCGCAGAAGTTCGCGAACAAATGGCTATCCCAGACGCTGCACATCATCAACAGCAACGCCAAGGGCGGCGTGATGTATGAACAGAGCGCGGTCATTGACGCGCGGGCGTTCGAGGATGGCTGGGCTGCGGCCGACAGCGCGCTTGCGGTCAAGGACGGCGCGTTGACATCTGGGCGTATTCAGCCGAAGCCGCAGGTGCAGATGCCCGCCGCGCTGATGCAACTGACGCAGTTTGCAATCGGGACAATCCGGGACACATCGGGCGTGTCGCTGGAGTTGATGGGCATGGCAGACAGGCAGCAGGCCGGTGTTCTGGAATACCAGCGTCGGCAATCCAGCATGACCACGCTTGCGACATACTTTGACAGTCTGCGGTTCTATCGCAAATGCCAGGGCGAGGTCATCCTGTCGTTTCTGCGCGACTTCATTGCGCCGACCGGGCGTCTTGTGCGGATTGTGCGGGAGGGCTTGCAGGAATACGTTTCCTTGGCGACCGAGTTGGGAACGCGCAAGTATGACGTGATCGTGGATGACAGCCCCGCCGCGCCGAACCAGAAAGAGCGCGCATGGGCGGTAATTGAGAAGATGATGCCTGTCCTTCAAGGCGCGGGGCTTTCGCTGGAGGATTGGGCGGACGTGCTGGATTACAGCCCGTTGCCGTCCAGCTTCGCCGAAAAGGTGCGGGCGAAGGCGGAAGAACAGAAGAAATCGCAGGGCCAAGACCCGATGGAGCAGCTTGCGGCCCAAGCGGCACAGGCCGAGGTCCAGAAGACGATGTCTGAGGCTGAGGAAAACGCCAGCCAGACGGAACTGAACCGGGTGAAGGCGCAGCGGGAAGCCGTGGCACCTATCCAACCTATCGCGCCGCTTGGGTTTTGACATATGGATGACGTGGACAAGGTGAAAGCCTACCTAAAAAGCATCGGCGATATGAACGAAGGACACGGCCCTGTTGTGCCACAGTGGCTTGCCAATGATCTGCGCAAAATGGGGATTTTTGATGGTTATGTGGTGCAAAAGTATTTGCCCGCGATGGCTGAACCGCGCCTAGCCAGCGCTACGTAAACCCCAACGATAGGGAAACCCATGGAAAAGATGACGGCAGAAGAAACGGCAGCACTTGAGGCAATGCAGGCGGATGCGCCCGGAGAAATGCAGGAAGCGCCGGAAGTTGCGGCCCCCGTAACGCTTGCGGAACCGGAACAGAAACCGGAACCGGCCAAGGCGGAACCGACAGCGGAAGCGCCGGACGCCGACAAGCCGCCTCCGGGCTATGTGCCGCAAGGTGCCTTGCATCAAGAGCGTGAGCGCCGGAAGGCGACGGAACAGCAGTTCCAGGCGCTGCAAGCCAAGCTGGCCGAGATTGAGGCCCGCCTGAACCCGCCAAAGCCTGAACCTGAAATCGTCGTGCCCGATCCTGTCCTGCAGCCGGAAGCGTTCAAGCAATTCCAGATCGACCAGATCAAGCAGCGAGCGGCGGAAAGCAGGAAGAACAACGCCAGGCGCAAGAGGCAGCGCAGGAACAGGCCATGATTGCCCGCGTAACGCAGGACGTGATGCAATACAAGCAGACCGTGCCCGACTACGACGCGGCGTTTCAACACGCGGTCAAGGTTCGGCAAGAGGAATTGGCACTATTTGGCAACAGCCAGGAAGTGATCGCCCGGCAACTTGACGCCGATGTTCGGGCGCTGATTGCGCAGGCTTATAGTCAGGGCAAGAACCCCGGCGAGTTGTTTTACAATTACGCCAAGATGCGCGGATACGCCGGACCTGCACCACAGGCCCCTTCGCAGGCGGCAACGCAAGTGCAGGCATTGGCGGAAGCCCAGCGCCAGACGCAGACCATCGGCACGGCGGGCGGCCCGTCCAGCGACGGCGGCATGACCATCGAAATGCTTGCGAAGATGAGCGAGGCTGAACTTATGGCGCTGCCTCCGGCCAAGCGCGATGCCTACATGCGCACGGTGATGGGCGGATGACACAATGGCCGACAGAGGAAATGCGGCGTGAAGCTGCCAGGATCGCGGCGGATACGTTCAGGGCGTCAAGCAGCATTGATGTCTTGGGCGTTGAAGCTGAGTTTTTCGACAATGGTCGGCAACTCGCCATAGCAATCCGCTTCAGTATTGGCGGGAATAGCTTCTTGCACGCGCAGAGGGTGAAGTTCGGCGCGTCCAGCCGGCGGCAAAAGGCGGCGGCCCTTGCCGCTGAAAGAATAGCCGCTTGGGCGAACAGAAAAGCAGGTGAGGTAATCTCAGCATGATTGCCCCGCACAAGCCGGTGTTTTACCGCCACGGCGGGAATATGCCGTGGCAGTGCTTCCTGAAGCTGCCAGCTGCGCACAGGCATTCACGCCCGGCTGATTGGCTGCAAAATGCGGAAAGCATGATGCGCGGGGATCATCGCGGTATCATGTGGCGCAAGAATGAGGAAAGCGCCCGCGCGCTTATATGGTGCTGACATGGAAGATTTGATCCGCGCCGTTGCGATAGGGCTGTTCTTCGCCGCCCTTTCCGCGTTCCTGCTTTAGGGCTATTGCAAAATGGGATCGCTTGTTGCATAATGCAAAAGCGGTCCCGAACCGCCCCGTCCAGCGCGTGACGTAAAACAGCGCCCCGCACGGCTCCGGCGTTATGGCGAGCGAAACCCCAAGTTTCAGCCACAACACAGGAGATATGCCGTGGCACAAACCACCTTCGCAGTCGGGCATCCGCTCGCGGTTTCGGTCTGGTCGAAAAGCCTCGCCGCCGAAGCCTTTCGGAAAACCTTTATCGGCAAATTCATCGGGGAAGGCGAAGACAGCCTGATCCAGGAAAGGACCGATCTCAAGAAATCGGCGGGTGACAACATCACCTGCGGCCTCAACGTGCAGCTTCAGGGCGACGGCACCGCCGGTGACGCGACGCAAGAGGGCAACGAAGAGGCTCTGCAGTTCTATGACGACAACCTGCGGGTTGACCAGCTTCGCCATGCCACCCGGATCAAGGGCCGCATGACCGAACAGCGCGTGCCCTACGATCTGCGCCGCGTGTCGCGCGACCGCCTGTCGGACTGGTGGGCAACCCGCATGGACGTTGCGTTCTTTAACCATATCTGCGGCAACACCGCAGTGACGGACACCCGCTTCACCGGGTCGAACGCGACAATTGCGCCATCCACCAACCGGATCATCCGCGCTGGCGGCCAGGCAACCGACCAAGCCCTGACCGTTTCGGACCGCTTTGACCTGACCCATATCGACGTGGCGCGCAACCGCGCGGAAACCGCTTCGATTGCCAACGGCACCGGCCCGCTGCTGCGCCCGATCAAGTATGAGGGCAATGACTACTACGTCATGTTCCTTCACGACGATCAGGTGTTTGACCTGCGGACCTCCACCACGGCGGGCCAATGGCAGGACATCCAGAAGTCGGCCATGATGGGCGGCGATGTGAAGGACAACCCGATCTTCACGGGCGCCCTTGGCATCTACAACGGCGTCGTTCTGCACAAGGCGACCCGCGTCACTCGGGGCGTTCACTCGACCGCTGGCACGGCTGTTGACAACACGCGCCGCGCGGTTCTTTGCGGCGCGCAGGCGGCCACCATCGCCTTCGGTTCGGAAAACGGTGCAACCCGGTTCAACTGGGTTGAGGAAAAGTTCGACTACAATAACCAGTTCGGTGTTGCGGCAGGGAGCATCTGGGGTCTGAAGAAGACCAAATACATCCCCGCCGACAACTCGGCCACCAACGCGGAAGACTTCGGGACGATTGTTGTCTCGACCTACGCCGCTTCCCCGACCGCTGCATAAGGAGCACATCAGATGAGTGTTAACGCAGGCAAAGGCCAGGTTTATCACCACAATCTGGTGCATACGCTTTCGCGCCGCATGACCAAATCGGACCTGTCCGGCGTGTATTCGCTGGGCTGGCTTCCCGCAAACTCGCTCGTGATCGGTTCCGGTGTAGGCATCCTCACCGCCTGGAACGGCACCGGGAACGAGCAGGTTGACCTTGGCTTCCGCAACTCGGTGCAGGGGCTGACCACGGACGACAACGCCTTCACGGAAACCACGCTGGACCTTGATGCGGCTGTTGCCACATCGCGGTGATGTGGTGTCGGCTGCCAACCTTCTGTTTACGGCACCGGCGGAAGTGACGGCAACTATCGTCAACACCGACGCGACGGCGGGCGACTGCCTCGTGTATGTCAACTACATCGTGCAACAGCAGTCGTAAGGGGAACACCATGGGAAAGCAAACCAACTCCAAGCCGCCCAAGGAAGCCACCGGCAAAGGCGGCATGGGTAAGAAAGGCGGCTACTGATGCCCATCGGTGACGTTTGGGACGTTCACAAGGAGCAGGAAGTCGTCATCGGCGGCTTGCGCCTTGGGCGCGTCGGTTCCTCGACCACGGTCGGGGCTGGCGTTCTCGCCATTCCCACGACCCACCGCTACGTGGCGAAAACCACTGGCGGGGCTGAGGCCCTGACGCTGGCCAACGGGTTCCCTGGCCAAATCCTGACCATCTCGCTCGTGACGGATGGCGGCGACGGCACCCTGACGCCCGCGACCAAATCCGGCTTTGCGACCATCGTCTTCGCGGACGTGAAGGACACGGCAACGTTGATGTATATCGACGACACCGTGGGCTGGATTTTGCTGGGCTACTACGGCACCGCCGCACCGCCGGTTGTCAGCTGATGCGCAGACGGCAAATCCTGCTGGAGCGCGAGGCCCTTCGCCGGACGCTTAACATCGAAGGGGGACCGGAAACGGCCCCTCTTTCACCCCCGGCAGAGGCACTTCCGCCCGTCGAGGTCAAACGCCCGCGAGGCCGCCCGCGCAAGGTGAGAGATGACAACGCTTCTGGACGTTCGCAACCGGGTAGCTGATCAACTGGCGCGCTCCGATCTGAGCACGCAGATTGACCGGGAAATCCAGCTTGCCATTCAGCGCTATAACCGGCAAGTGACATGGCTGCATGAAGTGCGGATGGCTACGCTGACCGGCGTGCCCGCGCAGACGTGGTATGACACGATCAGTCTTGCGACGGGTGACCGGCCCGCAAGATGTGACGGGCCGCACGTCAGTCAGCATTCAGGACGTGCAGAAGGTGGATTACTGC
>JAAUTD010000149.1 GCA_012031845.1 Synechococcaceae cyanobacterium SM1_2_3 | reverse complement strand
CCCCAGCCCGCGCTTGATCGCGATCTCCCACAGGCTCGCTGCGCTGAACAACAGCTCGTTCTCGGTCGCTTCGATCAAGGCGCACGCCTCCGCCGACAAGCGGCCCGGTTCGCCCGCCGCCCACAGCAGCAAATGGGTGTCCAGCAGCAGCTTCACGCCGGGTCACCCAATAGCCGTTCGATCTCCGCGTCGCCCATCCGATCGAAGTCGTCCGGCACGGCGATCTGTCCGGCCATGAAGCCCAACCGCCGCCGCTGCCCGGTTTCCGGCGCATTCAACGCCATCACCTTGACCAGCGGCTTGCCAGCCTTGGCGATCACGAACGGCTCACCCTGGGCCGCTTGCTCGACGAGTCGGGACAATTGCGTCTTCGCCTGATGGATATTAATGGTCTGCATCGCGGATTCCGATAGACTAAATCGAGTTAGTCTAGTTTATACATCGCAATGCGGCCACCGCGAAACTGCTTTCTTCTCGGGATCGTGGCGTCGCTTCACCTAGCGGCGGCGGCGGAAAGATCGACCGGGCGAGAAAGCCGTAAAAACGCTCCATGTCGCACGCTGTGGAAAACTTGGGGAAGAGGAAAACGCCGACCAAGGTCGAAAATAGCCTTCTGGGCGATTCTTTAGCAGTCTGGGCGGCTACGCATCATCGCCGGTCAGTGAAGATGATGGGAGCAAGGACGGCGCACCGCGTTCGTGTTGATGCCGATCAATCGGCAGAGTGATTCATCGTGAAAATCAGACCCTACAAACCTGCCGATGCAGAGCTTTCGGCGGTTGGGTGAAAACATCTTGGCCGCATTAGTCCTTTTTAGTGACCATCATTGTGGTTTGGTATTCGATCACGAGCTTATCGTGTTGATTGTAGGTTTTATTTCGATAGATGAACAAGGACTGCGCCGGTTTTTTTGGTAGGGCGAAGATCCACCACTTCGGCCTCGGCTCTGAGCGTATCGCCAAATAACACTGGAGAGGTGATCTTCATTTGGTCTACGCCGAGATACGCATAAATTTCATAGCCGTCCTGGGCTAGAAATTCAGCAATGGTGTTGGCATGGTGAATTAAACCGTCAGCCACGGCAAAAATGATGGGCCCTGCCAAAGAGCGTTCCTTGAACCACGTTTGTTTTGCATACTCGGCGTTGCTGTGAACGGCCATATTGAACCAGGTGAGTTGATGCAGGAGAGAGAAGTCCCCCACATCCAGCGTCCGGCAGACCCGACAAGGAATCCTGGCGCCTGCTATCACTTTACCGATCATCATGTGTACTCCTCACCGACTCTCTTGGCGTCTTAATGGATCTGTTTAACGACCGCAACCGCGCCCGCCTTGATCTGCTGCAACTGCGATTGCTGGAACGGTTGGATGAATTCCGGGGCAAGGATAACCGGCTGCGACCTTGGATCAAACCCGGCCCGATGACGCCGGGTGGCTTTCATCAAAACCGCAACAGCGATTCCAGGCAGCGACAGGCCGCATCGTAGACTCCCGGTCGTTTGCTCTCGCGGGGGCCAGCGACGTTCAGCGTGTTAATTTGGTTTGCGTCCAGCCACGCCCGGAACGCCGCCTGATCAGTCTCATCTTCCAAGGCGATTACCCAATGCGGTTTGCCCATCTGCCGGGCCAGTTCCACGGTCAGCGCCGTGCCGCCGTCCAGTGGGCCCCAGTTGAGAATCAGCGTCCCGTCCGAGTCTTCGACGTTGCGCCGGGTGCGGGTTTCGTAATCCGGCTCCGGGGTTTCCAGTAGTGGGTAGCGGTCAGGAATCACCCCATCTTCAGCCCGTCGTCCTTTCGGACACCAGCCGCCGACCGGTAGATTGAGAGCCAGCCCGACATCCAGCGCCGCCCGGTCAACGCCGGTCTGGCCGCCGCTGATCATTTTCTCCACCATCGGCTATCCCTCATGGTCCACAGGCCGCCACGCCTGAAAGGTCGCGGCCTGTCCGCAAGGTTTCCCCTCCGCATCGGTCAGATTCCAGACCGTCGCCCGCTCAATCAGAAACCGCTGCCCGGTGTGTGAAATTCGCACCCCGGAATAGTCATCCATAAAGCCTCGCGCCGTGACTTGCGCCAGCAACCGCGCTCGTTCGGCCCGATTCGGCGCTTCTGCGGTCAGCGCGAGGGCATCTGGATCAATTCTTCCCAGGTCAGCGCAAAGAGTTTCAGGGCCGTCAAATTACCGTAGGTCAGGATCGGGTCAGGCGCGGCATCGTGCGATAAAACGACAATCGAGGCGTGAAACAGCGCTTCCGCCGCAGCGTCCGGCGAGAGCGTCGGGTCGATCAGATCGCGTCCGGTCAGGGCATGGAATGATCGGCGCAACCGTTCCGCGTGTTGAACTTGATAGCGATTGGCCGGACTAGGGATGAGCATCAGCGATTCCTGAGTGTGATCGATTCAAGTCGGCGAAGAAGCGACGCTAAACCCGTCATCAACGGTTTTAACCTTCATTATCCACCGCATGAGTAGCCACCCATGACTATTACTGACCGATTCCGAGGCGCTTTATGGGGGATGTTCGTTGGCGATGCGCTGGCGATGCCGGTTCACTGGTATTACAACGTGGCTGCGCTGCAACGGGATTTTGGCACGATCCGCGACTATCAAGCGCCAAAAGATTTTCATCCCAGTTCGATCATGGCCTTGGCCAGCACGGGCCGGGCGGGACGCGGCGATCAACACGGTGAAGTGGTGGGTCGCGTCATTCTCAAGGGCAAGAAGCCGTATTGGGGCCGACCCAACACGCACTACCATCAAGGAATGCGGCCCGGCGACAACGCGCTGAATCTGCACTGCGCCCGGGTGCTCATTCGGGCGATGAATGCGGCCGGTCACTATGATCCGGCCGATTTCCTGCGTGATTACATCGCCTTTATGACCGCGCCGGATAGCCACAACGATACTTACCAGCAATCCGATCGGGACGTGATTGGTCGCCTACTCAGTCCGGCCTGCTACATTGACCAGTCGTTTCCATCCGTTCTCTACTTGGCCGCCCGCTATGCGAATGACTTCGAGGCCGCGCTGATCGCCAATACCAACGTCGGTGGCGATAACTGTCATCGCGGCGCGGTGCTGGGCGCTATTCTCGGCGCGGCGCTGGGCTTTCAGGCCATTCCAGAACGGTGGATTCATGGACTGCAAGCCCGCCGCGACCTTGAGAACGAGATTGATACTTTCATCGCCCGATTTGCCGAACCGACCCGCACAGCGGCGGCAGTTGCCGTGCCTCCGCTCGCGGAGCGAGTTGGTAATAACAGTTACAAGCAACCAGGACTTTCGCTTCATCCGTTCGCCCTGAGCCTGTCGAAGGGCATTCATCGGTAAAAGACGGGGTTCGACAGGCTCACCCCGAACGGTTTTTGCACCCGAAGCGAAAGTCCTGGCAACTAAAAAACCTTGTTCGGTGGCGCCTTTGAGAAGAGTGCGAGTCAGTTCCAACTTTAACGCTCTTGCACATCGTAGGGACTGACTTCGGTAGCAGTCAGCGTGTAACCGGCCTTGGCCAGCCCGGTATCGGTGCGATGAACCGCCAGCCGTCCAGTGACCCACACGGTGTCAAAAGCCTGGCGAATCCGAATGGTGATCCCGGTTGCCGCTTCCACCAGCACGGTTTGATTGGCGGGCGGTGGGGGGACATGAATGCAGGCTCCATAGAAGGGCACCAGTAGAAATTGGCTGACGGCTTCCCCGTTCCCTTCCAGTGGAATCGCGAAACCAGGCAGACGAACCTGCAAGCCATCCAGGGCTTCCACGGCTGGCGCTGCATCCCAGAGCGTGCGCAGTTGGGTCATCAACTCCTGAGCACGGGGGCTGTCGTCGGCAAGGCTGGCAATATCCACATCCTTGAAAATCGCTTCGGGTTCAAAATCGGCCGGCATCAACTCATCCCATTCCAAAGTGCGCACGGGAGTAGCAACGGACGGCGGCGACGCCGATTCGGGCGAGTGACAAGCCGCGAGCAACAGAATGATCCCAATCATCAGAGAGGTGATGCGAAACATCG
Organism: Synechococcaceae cyanobacterium SM1_2_3; assembly: GCA_012031845.1. Lineage (GTDB taxonomy): Bacteria > Pseudomonadota > Gammaproteobacteria > Competibacterales > Competibacteraceae > Contendibacter. Next base: position 4,833 of record JAAUTD010000149.1, on the reverse strand, counting down.
CTTAAATCCGTAGCGTCATGCCGTCAGCCACCGAGCAGCGGTAAGCGCGCCAGGCGGGAAAGAGTCCCGCCAGTAGTCCACAGCCCAGCACGGCGGTCAAGAGCATCAGCTCGTGATGTGACGGCGGCCAAGCGGCAATCGTCAGTCCCAGCCGGGTTTGGAGCAATGGGCCAGCCAGCAATAACCCGCCTTGCAAGAGCAGCATTCCCAACGTCGCGCCGATCAACGCCAGCACCCCGGATTCGCCCAGCACCAGCATAAAGATCTGTCCGGGCCGTGCGCCCAGCGCCCGCAGAATCGCCATCTCCCGTCGCCGCTCGTTCAAACTGGTCAGCAACGCGGTCAGCATGACGGTGAATCCCACCAGCACCACCAGCGCGGAAACCACCCGCAGCGCATTCTCGGCCAGGCCCATCACATCCCAAAGCTGTTGCAACGTCAGACCCGGCAGGATCGCCAGCAGCGGCTCGGCGGCGAACTCGTTGATCTCGCGCTGCACCCGAAAAATGGCGGTTTTGGCTTTGAGTCCAATCAGGATCGCGGTGATGGTTTTGGGTGTCAGATCAAGCTGGCGCACCTGTTCAGCCGACAAGCGCATTCCCGGTATCGGTGCGCCGCCGCGCCAGTCGGCGTGAATTGCCTCCATCCCGTCCAGGCTGATATGCACCGTCTGATCGACCGGCGTTCCCGTGCGGGCCAGAATGCCGGCCACCCGAAACGGCTTGTCGTCATGCAAGGAAAAACTGACCTCACCGGCGCCGTGGGCAATGACAATGGCTTGTTCCAGCCGATAATTCAGCCGATCAGCCACTTCCGCGCCCAGCACGGCATCGAACACATCGTCAAACTCGCGGCCTTGCGCGAGTTGCAAGGACTGATTGCGGCCATAGCGGTAATGCTGGAAATAGTCCTGCGTTGTGCCCAGCACCCGAAAGCCCCGGTGTGAATCGCCGAGCGACAGCGGCACGGTCCAGGCAATCTGGGGATGAGCCGCCCAAGTCCGATAGCTGGCCCAACTCACGTTGTTGGTCGGATCGCCGATGCGAAATACGCTGTAAAGCAACAGGTTGATGGAGCCGCCGCGTGCGCGACGATCAGATCAACGCCGGATACGGTGTTGGCGAAGCTGGCGCGGGCCTGAGTGCGCAGGCGTTCGATGCCCAGCAGCAGCGCCACGCTCAGGGCGATGGAACAGACCACCAGTGTACTGGTGAGACGGCGGTTCCACAGGCTTTTACCGGCGAGGGTCAGAATCATCATGGATTATCCGGCGGACCAGCAGGCCGCGTTCATGGTGGGTAGTTCCGCCACACGGTCAAAGGAGTCGGCCAGCGCACGATCATGACTGACCCACAGCAGCGCCGCGCCGACACTCGCACATTCGCGGCGCAGCAGATCAACGAACTCCAAACGCAAGTCAGCATCCAGGGCGGACGTCGGTTCGTCGGCCAGAATCAAGGCGGGCATGCCGATCAAAGCGCGGGCTGCCGCCACCCGTTGCTGTTGGCCTACCGATAATTCAGCGGCGGCGCGGTGTTCCAGGCCGAGGCGGTTCAAGCCCAGATGCGCCAGCAAGCGGCGCGCTTCGGCGGAAACTGATCCAGTGGCGGCGATGGCGCGGGCGTGACGCTGCGCCGAAAACTGACACGGCAACATCACGTTATCCAGCACCGAAAGATAGGGCAACAGGTTGAACATTTGAAAAATCACGCCCAGATGATCGGCGCGGAAGCGGTCACGGGCGGAACCGGACAACGCCGTTAATTCAGTGCCGAACAGGGCAATCTGTCCTTCGGTAGCGGGGTGAATCCCGGCGATCAACGCCAGCAAGGTACTCTTGCCGGAACCGCTAGGCCCAGCCAGAAACAACCGCTCGCCCGCCGCCAAAGTAAATTCAGGAATGATCAGCGTCCAGGGCTGATCGGCCCGCCAGCGAAACTTGAGCTGGCTGATCGCCACGGCGGGCGCGGGCAGAGATTCGCTTGTGGATGCGCCATTCACAGCAGCGGAATCGTGTCCTGTCCCGGAACCATCCGTTGCAGCCGTTGCCCGGTGGGCGTCACGCTCTCGACTTCCAGCTTTTGCAGACGCGGCAGGCGCTGAAACACAGTGACTTTGATCTGTTTGAGCGCCTCAGGCTGGCGGCACTCGAAGCGGTAGCTCGCTGCAAAATCGGCGTGAACTTCGCCCTCAGCGTGGTCATGTTGACTGTGATCATGCGCATGTTCCAGCAGTTCGCTTTCTACTTCAGCCGTGGCGAGAACGCATTCAGCAGCAGCCAGAGGTTCAAGGATTTGCCGCGAATCCTTCAGCAGCGCGACGGCCTTGTTCACGGCTTCTTTGTGCTTCGCTTCTCGCGGCGCGTGTTCAAAGCCCACCACATCCATTGCGGGCAGGCGCAATTCGACAGTGAGGCGGTTGCCTTCCATCACCAGTTGCAGTGTCCCGACGCCGTGGACATGAGGTTCAGCAGCCAGAGCGGCTTGGGTCAGAGCGAACGCGAACACAGCAGCCAGGCCGGTGGATGCGAGGGTTTTCATGCGGGACTTCTCCAAGTGGTGGCTCTGATCAAAATTCATTCTGCAAGCGCTTATAGCCTTGCACCAGTTCGTTGTTGGTGCGGGCTACATCTTCGGAAACTCCGAAGCCTGGGCAGAGACCCGGGGAATCTGGTCGAGATCCGTGTTGGGACCAATGCGTTCAGTGGAGGGCACATAAAAGCCCGGCGGCAGATCGCAACCGTCCACTACCGAGTTGTGGCGGACGACGCAACCGTCGCCCACCGTGCAGTTGAACAACACACTGTTGAAACCGATAAAGACGTTGTTTCCGACGGTGCAGGGCCGTGGACGATGGAACGATGAGCGATAGAGGTGTTTTCGCCGATGACCACCGCTGCGCCGGATTTGGAATGGATCACTACTCCATCCTGGATGTTGGAGTGAGCGCCGATCATGATGGGTTCCATATCGCCAGAGGCGTTGATCTCGTCAGCGCGGATCACGGCGTAGGGACCAATGAACACGTTTTCGTGAACGATGATTTTGCCGCAGAGAATGGCGGTCTGATCGACATAGGCGCTTTCATGGATTTGCGGCAGATGGCCGCTGGGATTTTTGCGAATCATGAGTCAGTGATAGATAGGTTGCGGAAAAAGGGGTCGCTGATCTGGGTCAATCGCGTTATTCATCCGGGCGTTTGGGATGCGCTCAGTTCCGTCAGCGCCTGCTGAAACCAGTGGATGACCCGCTGCCAGTGATCGTCGCCATAACAGCGCCGAAACCGCTGAGTTTCCTCGATATGGGGATTGCGCCAAACGATCAGCCGCTGTTCGACGAAGGATCGGGTTAACGGGATGCGACATTCGACGGTGATGCAGTGTTTCCAAGCCGCGTAAGAATCGGGAATCGGGTCGGTGGACATGGCATTCCTCTCAATAGGGTGTTCAGTGTTCGCTGTCCTGAATCGCTGTTCCGTAAGCAATCCGGGGGTCGTAAACCTTTGCCGATTCCAGAAATTGGAGAGAGAAATCGGTACGGCCAGATTCGCATTGCAGCTCTCGGAAGAAGCAGGAGCGATAGCCGACGTGACAGGATGCGCCGCCGGTCAGATCAACCTGGAGCAACAAGCAATCCTGATCATCATCAACCCGCAGTCGCTTGACGAGTTGGCTCTGGCCGGATTGTTCGCCTTTGCGCCAGAGCGTCTGGCGAGAACGCGACCAATAATGCGCGTACCCGGTTTCAAGCGTTTTGGTCAGCGACTCCCGGTTCATATAACCGAGCATCAGCACTTCGCCGGTGGCAGCATCTTGGGTGACGCAAGGGATCAGACCCGCCTCGTCGAACCTGGGCATGAAACGGTGGCCTTCCTCAATCTCGGCCACAGAACCCCGTGCTGGAAACTCCATTGCGATTCTCTCCAAGTGGGTCATTGAGCCACGCGGCGCCTGGCTCAAGGCAACGGTTGTCGCGGACTGAATAGCTATTTTTGCGCAATTAAGTTGCATTAAATTTGCTAAGCAGAACACGCCGGACAAGCGCCATGAATCGTGAGTTCCGCCCGCTGCATCGTGTATCCCGGCGGCAATCCCAAAGCAAAAGCCGGATGCAGGGTGTCCAGACACAGCACCTCGCCGCAGTTGAGGCAATGAAAATGCGGGTGTTCGTGGTTCCCGTCGAGGATGGCGCTGAAGCGCCATGAGCGATCTTCCGCCGCCACCTTGTGCGCCAATCCCTGTGCAACCAGCCATTCCAGAACGCGATACAGCGTAACCCGATCAAAACGCTCGCCCATTTCGCGCATTCGGGCTTCGACATCGTGATGACTGAGCGCACGCGGCGAATCCAGCAACATCTGCAAAATCGCCAGTCGCGCCGCCGTCACTCGTTGACCACATTCCAGCAACCGCTGGCGAGCTGTTTCAGAGGAAGCCGGTGTCAAGTGGGTTTTTGTCATGGCGGTAATAAACCACAGCGCCTTTGGTTGTGCAATCCTGTTGCATAAAATTCTTCTCGTAAAATATACTCACGGCTGTTTCAAGCGTTCAGCGATATCCCCTTGCGAAAGGAATAACACACCCAAGTAGGCGGGCCATCGCCATAACATCACTTGAAATCAGGTTTTTTGCTCTGTAGCATTCTGAATTGACGGTTTCCCCCTGTGGGATGAAAAGGGAACACGGTGAGGCTTTATCCGCCCATGCCGTGGCTGCCCCGCAACTGTAAGCGACGAGCCGACGCTCACTACACGCCACTGGTCAGTTGGAACGACTGGGAAGGCCGAGCGAAAGGCGATGACCCGCCAGCCAGGAGACCTGCCGTCACTGCGTCA